>USEW01000017.1 GCA_900553845.1 uncultured bacterium | reverse complement strand
TAACAAAAATTATATATATTTTCTTATAAATCTTAAAGTAAAAAATTATGAAGAAACTTTACAAGTAGACATATTAGTTATATTATGTAATCAGTTAATATATAATTTTAGGTATATGTAAATTGGCAGAGAAGTTAAAAATAAAAGGTCAAAAACCTTTAAAGGGAGAAGTAATAATAGGTGGAGCTAAAAATGCAGTATTAAAGCTTATGGCAGCTTCTTTACTTAATAAAGGTGAATGCACCATATATAATGTTCCTGATTTAACAGATGTTAATATTATGTTAAATGTTTTAAGTCAACTTGGTGCTAAAACCACTTATAATAAAGACAAAAAATATGTAATAATAGATTCGACAAATCTCGATAATGTTGTTGCGAAATATGAACTTGTTGGCAAAATGAGAGCTTCATTTATTGTATTAGGTGCGCTTTTGGGAAGATGTAAAGAAGCTGTTGTTGCACTACCCGGAGGATGCGCTATTGGTGAACGTCGTGTTGACTTCCATATAAAAGGATTAATGGCATTAGGAGCCAACATAAAAATAGAGAACGGTTATGTTAATGCAAAATGCAATAAATTAACAGGTGCTGATATATATTTGGATATACCATCTGTTGGCGCAACAGAAAATATAATGTTGGCCGCTGTTTTGGCAAACGGTTCAACTCGTATTCAAAATGCAGCTCAAGAACCTGAAATTGTTGATTTGGCTAATTTTCTAAATGCAATGGGTGCCGATGTTCAAGGGGCTGGTACAAGTGATATTATAATAAATGGCGTAAAACAATCAGACCTTCATTCAATTGAATACACAACAATGCCTGATAGAATTGAAGCTGGAACTTATATGGCTGCTTTTGTTGCAACAAAAGGAAAAGGAATTATAAGAAATGTTTTTCCAAGTCACTTAACTTTCTTTAATTCAAAATTAACAGAAATGGGTGCAATAATAAAACTTGTTGAGCCAAATGCAATTGAAGTAAGTGCTAAAACAAGATTAAACCCGGTTAATATTGTAACTCAGCCATATCCCGGATTTCCTACCGATTTACAATCGCTTGCAATGGCTATGCTGTCAACTGCAAATGGGGTAAGCATAATAACTGAAAGTCTATATGAAAACAGATTTATGCAAGTGGCGGAACTTGTTCGCATGGGTGCTTCAATACAGCATGAAAGAAACCATGCTATTGTAACCGGTGTCAAAAAACTTCAAGGTGCAAATGTCCGAGCAAGCGATCTTCGTGCAGGTGCTTCTCTTGTTATTGCTGCTTTAATGGCTGAAGGAGTCACAGAGATTGAGAATCTTCATCATATAGACCGCGGATATGAAAATTTTGAAAATAAATTAAAATCTATTGGTGCCGATGTAATTCGATATAATGATAGTATAGAATTAGTAAATGATGTAATGGTAAATGAGGTTAAATAGTGAGTCAAAATTTTAAACGTTGGTATGACCATGACCCTGTGTTAATGAAAGTTTTAGAACTTTTGAAAAATTACCAGGATGAATTACACTCCCAAGCAGAAGTGTTTTTAAGAAAATTAGAAGCTAAAATTTCAAAAGAAACAATAGATAAATTCTATGAAATGGTAAAACCTGTTGATGGCGGTGGTAAGCGTTGGTATGATAAAGACCCTGTTATTTCAAAAACTGTTGAGCTTCTTCGGGTTGTCCCTCCTGAAATTCAAAGGACCGCTGCTGAACATTTCTTAAATTCATTAAAGGAGATGAATTTAATTGATAATGATACTAAAATATAATTTAATTTCATGAATTTATTTTATTTTAATACGCTTGATTCAACAAATTTGTTTGCTAAAAAAAATATAGATATTTATGATGATAAATCCGTTATCTATTGTGATTTTCAAACAAATGGACGCGGACGATTCGATAGGAAATGGATATCAAATCGTAAAGATAACATATTTATGTCATTTATATTAAAGCCTAAATGTGAATATATATCACAACTTCCGTTTGCTAATTTAACCCAATATTTGTGTGTTGTTTTGTCAAAAGTTCTTGAAAGTTATAAAGTTACACCCCAAATAAAATGGCCAAATGATGTAATGATTAATGAACATAAAATCTCAGGGATTTTAGCTGAATGTATTTGGAATGGCAAAGATTTTAAAGGTCTTGTTTTAGGAATTGGTGTAAACTTAAATTATAAAAAAGAAGATTTTGTAAATTTAGGTCAAAAAGCTACTTCTTTAAATTTAGAAACAGGGCAAAAAATAAATCGTGATGAATTTTTAAACAAACTTGTTAGTGAGTTTTTTAAAAGTTATGATGAATTTATGCAAATTGGATTTCCTCTCATAAAAAAAGAGTATGTTAAACGTTTTTTGTATCTAAATCGTGAAATATGTGTTAATATATTAAATAATAGAGTATATGGTAAAATAAGTGCAATTAATGACGATGGAACAATAGATATTGTTGAAAAAGAGACACTTTGTGTTAGAAGAGTTAATATAGGAGATTTAACATGTCAAACGCTTTAATGGACGGATTAATTATTATGGTAATAGGCATGGGTGTTGTATTTTCATTTTTATTAATACTGGTTTTTTCAATGAATGGATTATACAAATTTATGCTGTGGTTTAATAAATTTATGCCGGAACCAATTGAAGAGCCAAAAACAAAAAAAATCCGCAATAATAACGATAGCGATGATGAAACATTGGTTGCTATTGCAATAGCTGCTTGTGCTAATAACTTAGCAAAATAGAATATTTAGTTTTTTATATATTTATAGAAAGGCGCAAATTATGGGTAAAAAATTAATTAAAGTTATGGATACCTCATTTCGTGACGGGTTTCAATCTTGTATAGGAGCTCGTATTTTTACAAAAGATTATATACCGGCAATTGAAGCAGCGGTAAACGCAGGGATTCGACATTTTGAATCAGGAGGTGGTGCATTATTTCAATCACTTGTTTATTATGCAAATGAAAACCCGTTTGATAATATGGATATGGTTCGTCAAGCTGTTGGAAATGATGTTGAACTTCAAACGCTTTCACGTGGTGTAAATTTAATATGTTTAAAGTCACAAAGCAGCGATATTATTGATTTAAATATGAAATTATTTAAAATGCATGGGGTTAACACAATACGTAATTTTGATGCTTTAAATGATGTGAATAACTTAATATATAGTGCAAATGCAATAAAAAATAACGGTATGAATCATGAAGTGACAATAACAATGATGGAGTTGCCGCCTGGTTGTGTGGGTGCTCATAGCCCTGAATTTTATACAGATAGATTAAGGCAAATATTGGATTCAGGACTTCCTTTTGATAGATTAGCATTCAAAGATGCATCCGGAACTTCATCACCAAATAAAGTATATGAAACAATAAAACAAGCAAGAGCTTTGCTTGGTAATGATATTCCTATTCGTTTTCATTCACATGAAACAGCAGGTGTCTCGGTTATTGCATATAAAGCAGCGCTTGATGCGGGTGCTGACGGACTTGACCTTGCTATGGCACCATTATCAGGAGGAACTTGCCAGCCTGACCATATCACAATGTGGCATGCTTTAAAAGGAACTGATTATGATTTAGGTTATGATATTGATAAGTTAATTGAGGCAGAAAATGTATTAAAAGAAGTATTAAAAGACTACTTTATGCCTCCTGAAGCAACAACTGTTAATCCGATGATAGTCTTTTCACCGCTGCCTGGCGGAGCATTAACGGCTAACACTCAAATGATGAGAGATAATGGTGTGTTGGATAAGTATAATGATGTCGTTACTGCTATGAGAGAAGTCGTTGAAAAAGGCGGTTATGGTACAAGTGTTACACCTGTTTCTCAATTCTATTTCCAACAGGCGTTTAATAACGTTATGTTTGGACCTTGGAATAAAATAGCTGAAGGTTATGGCAAAATGGTTCTTGGATATTTTGGCAAAACACCATGTGAGCCTGATAGTGAAATAATCAAGATTGCAAGTGAACAATTGCATCTTGAACCAACTGAAAAAACACCACTTCAAATTAATGATGAAAACCCCAACATTGGTGTTGAAGCGTCAAAAAAACGTTTAGTTGATAATAATATTGAAGTTAACGATGAAAATATATTTATCTCAGCAGCTTGTGAAGATAAAGGAATATTATTCCTTGAAGGTAAAGCACATATTGGTGTTCGTAAAAATTGTGAAAATAAAGAACCATCTTTAATAAAAAAATCAGATGCTTATTGTGTCAATGTAAATGGTAAAAACTTTAACGTTAAGTTTGATTCAGATGGAAAAGCAACTGTTAACGGAAAAACATATAATATTAATATAAAAGAAGGCACCACCCAACAATCGTCTTCATCGAATAACAACGGTGAAGTTAAGGAAGTTAAAGCTGCATTACCTGGTAATGTTTTGCGCCTTGAAGCTAGTGTTGGTGATACTATTAAGGAAAATGACGTTTTGTTGGTTGTTGAAGCAATGAAAATGGAAACTGAAATAAAATCTCCATATTCTGGCACCATAAAATCCATTTTAGTGGAAACAGGCGACCAAATACAAACAGGTCAAGTGTTAGTTGAAATTGAATAAAGGAGATTAATTAATGGATATAATAGAAAGTTTAATAGGTCTTTGGCATTCAACAGGTTTGGCTAATTTTATAACAACACCGGCTTCAAATGTAGTTGGTTTGGAAAAATATCTTCAAATGTTTGGAATGCCAATAATGATAGTGGTATGTTTTTTCTTACTTTATTTGGGAATAAAAAAACAATTTGAGCCGTTGCTTCTTGTCCCTATTGCATTTGGCGGCTTGCTTGCTAATATACCGATTGCCAATATAGCGGGTGATGGCGGATTTTTACATATTATTTATACAATGGGTATACAATCAGGTCTTTTCCCGCTTTTTATATTTATGGGTGTTGGTGCAATGACAGATTTTGGGCCTTTGATTGCAAACCCTAAAACAGCTTTATTGGGTGGTGCGGCTCAGTTTGGAATATTTTCAACATTATTTTTAGCAATATTACTTGGTTTTAATATCCCGGAAGCAGCATCAATCGGGATAATAGGCGGAGCAGATGGTCCAACTTCAATATTTGTAACGTCAAAACTTGCTCCTCATTTGCTTGGAGCAATAGCTGTTGCAGCATACTCATATATGGCTTTAGTTCCTATTATTCAGCCTCCTATAATGAAAGCTTTAACAACAGTTGAAGAACGTAAAATTGAAATGAAACAGCTTAGGGTTGTAACAAAACGTGAAAAAATTCTTTTTCCACTTCTTGTTTTAACTTTATGTATAATATTTTTACCTGACGCTTGTCCCTTAATTGGAGCTTTAACTTTTGGTAACCTTGCTAAAGAATGTGGTGTAATAAATAGAATCTCAAACACTTTGCAAAACGAATTTATAAATATTGTCACAATTTTACTTGGATTATCTGTCGGTTCAAAATTGCAAGCAACACAATTTTTAACAGTTCAAACATTATATATTTTGATTTTAGGCTTGCTTGCATTTTCATTTGCAACCGCAATGGGAGTTATATTTGGTAAAATAATGAATAAATTTTCAAAAGAACCCATCAATCCGCTTATTGGTGCAGCCGGTGTTTCAGCCGTTCCTATGGCATCTCGTGTAGTCAATAAAGTTGGCCTTGAAGCAAACCCTCAAAATTATCTTCTAATGCACGCAATGGGGCCAAATGTAGCCGGGGTAATCGGTTCTGCAGTTGCGGCAGGCGTTTTGCTTTCTATTTGCGGTTAAAATAAAAACCTTGAATATAAACATTAAAGGTCTTTTCGTTAAGTGTATTCATTCCCCTTTGGCAAGATGCTGACAACTCTTCTTGTTGACGAAACGTAGTTGAGTTTTACAAGTTCAGCATACTCATAGAGTAACTAAATTCAGCAGACAGGAAGTTATGTGTCATCCAGAACTATACACAATGCTTGTGTAAACTACTATATAAATGCCTAGAAATTATTAAGACAGCTTAACATAAAGCTGTCTTTTTTGTAAATTTTTGTAACAATTTCCCCCCCCCCCGACAAAAATAAAAATATTTGTGTTTTATATATACATAATAGTGAAGAATTTTTTATGAATAATAATATAAATCCATATACAAACAAGATAAACACAAACAAACCTCAAGAGCATGGGCAATACAACGGCTATACCACAAGTTATGGGGGTGAATTTGGTGAGAGCAAATATGATTCTTATTCAAGTTTGTCATCAGATGAACCTCAAAGCTTCTGGCAAAAATGGAAAAAAACTTTTATTATTGGCGGCACTTTAATTTTTGCGGGCGTTTTGTCAGTGATCGGGTATAATAAGGGTTGGTTTGGAAAGTTAAAAACAAAATTTAACTCTTGGATTGATAAACCTCAAAACAATAGTAAAAATAATGAAGCACAGGAAATCCAGAAATGTTTTGAGGATTTAAATATAAAAGATATTAAACTATCAGATGGAAACACGACAACTATCCAGGATTTGATAAAAAAGGATAAAATAGAAGGAAAAGATTTTGTTACACTTGCAACTTGTTTGAAGAATAAATGCGACAAAACAAAAAAAGCTTCAATTGTTCAAATTTTAAATTTCTTTAAAGGAAAATTATCTGTTGATAGAGTTGGTACATTTACAAAAAGCAAAGACATAAAAGAAGATAATTTAGATAATATTTTAAAGAGTATTATTGAAGAAAGCGGTGCAAACCCGTCAGAATCTGCTTATGCAAAACCTGTGGTTAAAGACCCTGAGTCTCATCCTTCAATTTCTACAGAAGAAAAGGGCGATGCTCCTGAAGCATCTGACGTTCATGAACCTGAGGGTGAAGTTCAGTCACATACAGAAAAACAGGGTGATGTTACTAAATCTCTTGAAGAGATAGAACAGAACATTAGAAATAATATAGAGGATTTTGATAAAAATAATCGTAAAGACTTTGAAGCACTTAAGAAAGAAGTGGAAAAGGAACTTCATAAAATAGCCAAAGCTGAAGATAAAGCACAATGTCTTCATACTGCCGGTTTTGAATTATCCAAGGCGGCAGAAAATGCAGAAGAAAATGGCGATGGTCCTGAAGTATCTGACACTCATAAACCTGAGGATGTCATTCCTTCACAAACAGAAGGAAATAGCGGTGAGCCTAAATCTCTTGAAGAGGTAGTTCAGAACATTAAATATACTATCATCAGAGCGTTTTATACAAATAAGAGTGGAGACATTGAAGCAGTTAAGAAACAAGTGGAAGATGAAATTGATAAAATAGAAAAAGCTGAAGATAAAGCAGAATGTTTTTATATTGCCGCTTTGTCCTTCTCCAGTATGGCAAGAGATGCGGAAAAAAGTGGTAATAAAGACGTTGCAAGCGAGTTATATAAACAGGCGGCCGAGTTCCATCAAAAAGAAGCAGAGGGTAAGAGCGTAGCATCGGGTGATAAACAAATAGTGCTTTTTGATGCCGGTATTGCCTTAGAAAAGGCGGCAAAAAATGCGGAAGAAAGTGGTGATAAAGCTAAGGCAATCGAGTTATATAAACAAGCAGCGGGGATTGAGGGTTTAGACCCAAGTAAAAAAGTAGAGTATCTTAAAAAAGCACTTAAAAGCTTAAAGAATGGGGTTGATGCCTTAGAAAATAATGATTTGAGCTTAGAGTCTACCGACAAGGAACGTTTATTTGAAGATTTATCTAAACAAGCAAATAAGTTAGAACAACAAGTAAACAACCTATGCCAAGAGGTAAACAATGAATCTATTGAACAATTGAATGCAGATATAGAAATGTTGCAAGAAAAGTTCGCTGAAATATTAAATCAGGAAATTAAGAGTGTTGTTTTAAGTATAAATAACACAATAGAAGATGATAAATTAGATTCATATAAGAAAGTATCTGATATCGCTAAAAATATGTTAACGACTATTAATATTATTTTTTCAGGCTATAATAAAGCACAGAAACTAAGTGTTAAAACACAAGGGAAAGTATATGAAAATATTACCGAAACACTTAAACAAGTTTCTGAAGCATATCAAAAATTTGCTCAAGCTCAAACGCAGCCTGAATTGAAATTGACGTTGCTTCATGGTGCTGCTGAGAGATTTTCCCAAAAAATTTCTCCGAGTACAGATATTTTGAGCCGAAGAAAACCCGACAATGTGGACATTAAAAAATATCAAGTAGTAACTGAATTATATACACAAACAGCAATATTATATCATGAAACAGCTAAAGCAGCAGAAACAAAAGAAAGTAAAGAAGAGCTCTACTGTATTGCTATTGGGTACCTTAGAGAGCAAATATATTGGCTGGATAAGTGTAAAAATACAACAGAAATAGATAAAACAACTAATAAAATTTTAGCATTATATCAAGAAGCTATTGAGTCCGGCGTAAACAAGAATAAGATGCAGGAATTCTTAACGGAGCAAGTAAGCACTCTAAATACTCAGCTGGAAAATAGAGAAAGCGCAAGTGATGAAGCATGGAATGCACAGAAAAGATTAGCGAATATGCAAAAAACAGATAAAACATAAATGACAAAATGCAAATTTTTTGTAGCTTGTAAGATTTAAATTAGACACCTGTAACTTTTGATTGTTGAGAGTTTTAGAAAAAGTTCTGTTTAAATACTCTCAACAATCAAACACTTTGAAGTAAAATTTAACTAACTTTTGTTTCCAATAGGTAAAAATAAACTAAAAAGTAAAATTAGAGTCATTGCCATAATTTTTCTCCTTTTTCTTAATTAACACACTTTAAAGAACCATAATTTATTTAAGTATTATTATATCAAATTATTGCTAAAATGTAAAATTTTTTTTACATTTGTTAACCTTGATTGAAGTATATGCTTGTGTCAATATTAAAAAAGAAAATAGTTTGCAGGATTTAAGTTTATGTGGGAATTAAAAATAGAAACGAGTTTTGCTGCAGCACATCATTTATTAAACTATAATGGCGAATGTGAAAACCAGCATGGTCACAATTGGAAAGTTGAAGTTTTTATTCAAGGGAATATTCTTGATAAATCAAATATATTAATGGATTTTAAAGTTTTAAAAAAACATGTTAATGACGTTATAAAAACACTTGACCACAAGGATATAAATACTTTGGATGATTTTAAAGATATAAGCCCTTCAAGTGAAATTATTTCAAAATATATATATGAAAAATTAAAAACTAATATACCTATTATAAAAAAAGTTTCAGTTTGGGAAACAAATAACGCATGCGCAAGTTATTTTGAAAATTAAAAAGAGAGGGAAATAAAAACATGACATATTTGCAATGTTTATTAATAAGTATCGCACAGGGGTTAACGGAATTTTTGCCGGTTTCAAGCTCAGCCCACATTGTTATCGTTAATGCTTTATATAAATTTTTAACTAATAAAGATTTGGCAGGAAATTCTCCTGAGGAAATATTTTTTGCAATTATTATTCATTTGGGAACATTAATTGCAGTATTACTTTATTTTAAAAATGATATTATAAAAATAATAAAAGACTTTTTTTCAATATTTATAGCTAAAAAAATTGAAAATGAAGACCAGAAATTAAGCTTATACATTTTGCTTGGTACTTTTGTTACAGTTGCTTTTTGTTTCCCATTAAAGGATATTGTTGAAAATATAATGAAGGAACCATATATTACATCTATATTTTTAATAGGAACTGGTTTTATTTTATTTTTTGCTGAATATTTATCACAAAAAAATAAAAATAATAATGGTACATTAAATTGGAAAAAAGCAGCTTTAATAGGCTTGGCACAAGGATTGGCAATATTTCCAGGTTTTTCACGTTCTGGCTTAACTATTTCAACAGGACTTATACTGGGGCTTACTAGGGTCAAAGCAGCAAAATTTTCGTTTCTTTTAAGCATTCCTATTATCATTGGTGCATCTTTATTTTACCCGATATTAGAAATTGATTTTGCACAACTTCAGACATTCAACTTAAAAGCTTTAATTTTAGGTTTTTTTGTTTCATTTATTGTTGGATACTTGTGTATAAAATATTTTATGAAATTTTTAGGTAAATATTCACTAAAAGTTTTTGCATACTATTGTTTAATTGTTGGAATAATAACATTTATATTATTTAAGTTTTTTTAATGATAAAATAATAAGTATAAAAAGTTAAATATAAAAAAATAAAGAGGGAAAAATAAAATGGAAGACAAGTCAAAAACAAAACATGTGGAAGTTAATGAGAATAATGTCCGCAATACCCGTATACAAAAATTGGCAACATTTGCACAAAATGGAGTCAACCCTTATAAATATTCATTTGATAAAGATGCAAAAGCAAGTTTTTTGCAGCAAAAATATAAAGATTTGGCAACAGGAGAAGAAACAAATGATAGATATGCTGTTGCAGGACGCATAATGGCTATGAGAAACAGCGGTATGTTTATTGATTTAATGGATGATAGCGGAAAAATCCAAATATTTTCACATAAAGAAAATTTAGATGAAGAAAGTTTAAAAACACTAAAACTGCTTGATATTGGTGATATCGTAGGTTTTTATGGCACAATTCGCAGAACACCTCGTGGAGAGTTAAGTATAAAAGCAACCGAAGTAAAAATATTAACAAAATCACTTCTACCATTGCCAGAAAAATTTCACGGATTAACAGACGTTGAAACACGCTATCGTAAAAGATATGTTGATTTAATTGTTAATGAAAACGTACGCGAAACATTTAAAAAACGTAGTTTAATAATACAAAAAATAAGAGAATATTTAACAAATTTAGGTTTTTTGGAAGTTGAAACACCAATGCTTCAAACTCAAGCAGGTGGAGCAACAGCAAAACCATTTATTACACATCACAATGCACTTGATATGGAAATGTTTATGCGTATAGCGCCTGAACTATATCTAAAACGACTTCTTGTTGGCGGTATAAGCGAGAAAATATTTGAATTAAACCGTAATTTTAGAAATGAAGGACTTTCACCACGCCATAATCCTGAATTTACAATGCTTGAACTTTATCAGGCTTATGTAGATTATAATGATATGATGGTTTTAACCGAACAAATGATTTCAACAATTTGTAAGGATGTAAATGGCAGTTATAAAATACAATTTGGTGATAAAGAAATAGATTTAACACCTCCTTGGGACAGAAAAACAATGATAGGCGCCATACGTGAAAAAACCGGTATTGATTTTAATCAAATATTTACAGTTGAAGAAGCTTGTGAAAAAGCAAAAGAACTTGGAATAAATCCCGAAGACTGTAAAAATTGGGGGCAGGTTCTTGATTTAATATTTGAAGAAAAAGTTGAACCAAGTTTAATACAACCTGTTCATATTATTGATTACCCGCGTGATATTTCACCACTTGCAAAAGTTCATCGTGATAATTCAAGATTAAC
Source organism: uncultured bacterium (assembly GCA_900553845.1). GTDB lineage: Bacteria > Cyanobacteriota > Vampirovibrionia > Gastranaerophilales > Gastranaerophilaceae > UMGS1477. The sequence continues at coordinate 6,946 of USEW01000017.1, read as the reverse complement.
AGAACGTTTTGAAACACGTATTAATGGATGGGAAGTTGCGAATGCATTTTCCGAATTAACTGACCCGATAGACCAACGTATCCGCCTTGAAGCACAAGCTCTTGCAAAAGCTCAAGGTGATGAAGAAGCTTGTGACATAGATGAAGATTTTATATGTGCATTGGAACATGGAATGCCACCTGCTGGAGGCCTTGGAATAGGTATTGATAGAATTGTTATGTTACTTACTAATTCTCCTACAATCCGCGATGTAATTGCTTTTCCAACAATGAAACATAAATAAATCCTTTAATTATAAGCTTTTTAGAAAAAAGTACTTGCAAAAATTACTAAATATCAATATAATAAAATACGTAGAGATTTAGGAAAGGGGTTTAACAACCATGAATAAAGAAGAATTAGTACAAGAGTTAGCAAAAAAAACAAACATTTCACAAAAGAAAGCTGCTGAAGTTGTTACTTCATTAGTTGAATCAATCCAAACAGCAGTATCAAAAGGTAAAAAAGTTACATTAGTTGGTTTTGGTACTTTTGAAGCTCGTAAACGTGCTGCCCGTACAGGACGTAATCCGCAAACTGGTGATACAATTAAAATTGAAGCTAAAAAAGTTCCTGCTTTCTCAGCTGGTAAAAAATTCAAAGAAATGGTTAACAAGTAAGAATAATTGAACATTATTTTTAATAAAAAATCCTCAATAAATATATTGAGGATTTTTTTTGTAACGATTTGTAAAAAAATAGTGTAAAAGTATAAAGTAATTAATAAAAATGCCGATATAAGTATTATACGAAGAAGGATTAAATTTAGGAGAATCAGATTATGGGTATGGGAAATTTAGGCATAGATCATGCTCACGTAGGGCAAGTTGCAAATTACATTAAAAATAACGCAAAAAACAAACGAACTGATGAAGAAAAACAACAAAGTTCAGTCGACATTAAAAATTCCGATTTATCCGCTTTTCGTCGTGTTGATGGAGGAATAAGCTTTTATGGTAATTTAATGCCCAATAATGTAAGCCTAAGACTCATTCGTCAAAATTCAGGCATTGATATTAAAACAACATCATTTCAAGATACTATAAAATATTTAAATAGTCATGCAGCTGTTGAATTATTGGAAAATAACAAAAGTAAAGATTTGTATGAATTCCTATATTCTGATAATTATACACAAGAGGAACAAGAAGAAACTGATACAAAAGCTCAAGATGCTATACAAGAGGAGCCAAATAACCCTTTTGCTAAGGGAATTGAGTCTGAATTTCGCAAAAATTTACAACTTGGAATAGCTGCTTAAAAAAAAGTTATAAATCAAAAAAAATACTTTTTATAAAAGTGTATCTATGTTAAGTTAAATAATATAAAAGATATTTAACGGAGACTTGATACACTTTGTCACAACAACAATATGTTCCTTTACACTTACATACTGAGTATAGCTTGCTTGATGGGGCTATACGTACAACTCAATTATGTGAATTTGCAAAAGAAAATAATATGCCAGCTGTTGCAATCACAGACCATGGTGTAATGTATGGAGCTTTGGATTTATATATCCATGCTAAAGATATTGGGATTAAACCACTTATTGGATGTGAATTTTATGTTACAACAGGTGATATAAAAGATAAATCACAAAATAATCGTGAATATTTTCACCTTGTTTTAATTGCCAAAGACGAAACTGGTTACAAAAACTTAATTAAACTTGTTTCAATTTCGCAAATTGATGGATTCTATTATAAACCGAGGATAAACCATGAACTTTTAAAAACATATAATGAAGGTCTAATTTGTCTTTCAGCCTGTCTTCAAGGTGAAATATGCCAAACTTTATTAAAAAAATCCTATAGAGAAGCTATTAATGTTGCAAAGTTTTATAAAGAACTGTTTAATGATGACTATTATCTTGAAATACAAGACCACGGTTTAGTGGAACAGAAAAGAACAAATCCTGATATTATAAAAATAGGCAAAGAACTTAATATTCCTATTGTTATTACAAATGATAGTCATTATTTAAAAAAAGAAGACTCAAACTGGCATGATACTTTGCTATGTATTCAAACAAATTCGTTAAAAGATGACACAAATCGTTTTAGATTTTCAAATGATGAATTTTATGTAAAAACAGTTGATGAACTTCGTGAGTCTTTTAAGTGGCTGGATAGTGATACATTTAATGAAGCAATAGAAAACACAGTTAAAATTGCAGATAAGTGTCATTTAATAATTGAACTTGGAAAATCATTTTTGCCGCCTTTTGATGTTCCCAAACCGCATACAGCTGAAACATATCTTGATTATTTAGTGCATAAAGGATTAAAAGAAAGATATGGTGAAATTGATGAAAACTTAGAAAATCGTGTTCGTTATGAACTTGGAATAATAAATAAAATGGGATTTGCGCCCTATTTCTTAATTGTATGGGATTTTATAAACGAATCACATAAGGAAAATGTACCGGTTGGTCCAGGGCGCGGTTCAGCTGCAGGGAGTCTTGTTGCTTACGCTCTTGGAATAACCGCACTTGACCCCATAAAACATAATCTCTTGTTTGAACGTTTTTTAAATCCTGAACGTATTAGCATGCCCGATGTCGATATTGATTTTTGTATTGAGGGTCGTGGTAAAATTATTGACTATGTAAATAAAAAATATGGTGAAGACCATGTTTGTCAGATTATTACATTTGGTTCGCTTGCTGCAAAAAACGCCTTTAAAAGCGTAGCTCGTGTTTATAATGTTCCTTTTGCCGATGCAAACAAATGGTCAAGTCTAATACCATCTGGACCTGGGGTAACGTTAAAAGATGCTCTTGTTGATGGAATGGAATTAAAAACATTATATGATACAAACCCTACAGTTAAAAAAATTGTCGATATGGCGCTTCCAATTGAAGGGCTAAAACAAAATATAGGAACACATGCAGCTGGAGTTATAATTTCACACTTACCACTGAATGAAATTGTTCCTGTTCAGTTATCAAAAGAAAATTCAGTTATAACTGAGTTTGCCATGAGCGATATTGAAAAGCTTGGCTTATTAAAAATGGATTTTCTTGGATTGCGAAATTTAACTACAATTCGAAACACTCTAGACTTAATCAAGGAAAAGAAAGGAGTCACATTTGACATAAATAAAATACCGCTTGATGACAGCAAGACATTTGAATTGCTTACACGTGGTGAAACAGACGGTGTTTTCCAGCTTGAATCAGGCGGTATGAAAAAGCTTGTACGCGATTTAAAACCGTCCGTATTTGAAGATTTGGGTGCCTTAGTAGCATTATTTAGACCGGGCCCTTTGGATTCAGGTATGGTTGATGATTTTGTAGCACGTAAACATGGGCGTCAGGAAATAAAATACCCGCATCCTTGTCTTGAGCCAATATTAAAAGATACCTATGGCACAATTGTTTATCAAGAGCAAATTATGCAAATAGCTCAAGCTATGGCAGGGTATACGCTAGGTCAAGCTGATATTTTGCGTCGTGCTATGGGAAAGAAAAAGCATGATGTTATGGAAAAACAAAAAGCTATTTTTGTTGAAGGTGCGAAAAATAATAATATTGATGAAAAAATAGCTGACGATTTATTTGACACAATGGCAAAATTCGCTGCATACTGTTTCAATAGGTCACATAGTGCAGCATATGCATTTGTAGCATACCAAACTGCATATTTAAAAGCACATTATCCTGTTGAATATATGTGTGCATTGCTATCAAGCGTGAAAAATGACCAGGATAAGACCCAAGCTTATATAGCCGAAGCTCAAAAATATGGAATAAAAATTCTTCCACCTGATATAAATTTATCAAGTGCTGATTTTACACCTGATGGAAATAATATAAGATTTGGTTTAGGCTCAGTTAAAGGTGTAGGACAAGCCGTTATTGACATTATTGAAAAAGAACGACAAAATGATGGATTATTTACATCTGTTGCTGATTTTGCTTCAAGACTTGATTCAAAGTGTGTCAACCGAAAAACGTTAGAAAGTCTTTTTAAAACAGGGGCTTTTAACAAACTTGAACCAAATCGTAAAAAACTTATTGAAAATATTGATAATATTATAACTTTCTCCCAAAATGAAGCAAAGTCCCGTGAAACAGGACAAGTTAGTCTATTTGCTGCATTAAATCCAACTTCAAGTAACGAAAAATCAAATACATTTACAATTGAAAAACTCCAGCTTTTGGACGTTGGTGATGATTATTCAGACACTATTATTCAAAATTTTGAAAAAGAATTCTTAGGATTTTATATTACATCGCATCCTTTAAGAAGCATTATTGACAAATTGCCATTTTTAACAACTCATAATATTGTTGAGCTACAGAATATGCCAAATGACAAATCTGTTACAATATGCGGGCTTGTAATCGGTTGCAGACAAATTCCTACAAAAAAAGACCCGACAAAATTCTTAAAAATGGGAACGATTGAAGATTTGACATCAAAAGTCGATTTTGTTGCATTTAATAAAACTTTGCTTGAATATGGCTCCTTTATTGAATCAGGTCAAAAAATTATAATTTCAGGCAAAATATCAAGAAGAGATGAACAAAATCTTCAAATTGTTGTAGATTCAGTTAAACCTGTTGAAAACAGCAATTTATTAAAACTTAAATTAAAATCAGAATTAAGCTATGAGCAACTTGTTGAGTTAAAAGACTTTTTAGCTCAGTATAAAGGTCAAGACCCTTTAATTTTTGTAGTGAATAATATTTCAATTGTTACAGCTTCTTGTTTTTGGCTTGAGACTTCAAATCAACTTATTACAGAACTAAAAGCACGATATGGTGATATTATAGATGTTGAAATGACATCTTTGGATGAATAAAAGTTTTAATTTGATGAGGTAAAATGTCAAAAGTATTTTTAAAAAACGTAATAAAAGATTTCGATAAAAATCGCATAATCAATAATATAACTTTGGATATTAAGGATAAAGAATTCCACGTGCTTGTTGGACCATCAGGTTGCGGAAAGTCAACAATCTTACGACTTATTGCAGGACTTGAAAATTTAACAAGTGGTGAAATATATATTGATAATAATCTTGTTAATAATGAAGAACCTAAAAATCGTGATATTGCATTTGTTTTTCAATCTTATGCTTTATATCCTCACATGACAGTATTTGAAAATATTGCTTTCCCTTTAAAAATGAAAAAAATGAAAAAAGACGATATTGAAAAAAAAGTCATTGAAGCAGCAAAAATATTAGATATAGAACATTTGCTTAGTCGTAAACCAAAACAACTTTCAGGCGGCCAGCGTCAAAGAGTAGCTTTAGGTCGTGCAATAGTTAGAAAACCTAAAGTATTTCTGCTTGATGAGCCTTTATCCAACTTAGATGCAAAACTTCGTGTCGAAATGAGAGCATCAATAAAAAAACTTCATGAGGAACTTGATACGACTTTTATATATGTGACCCATGACCAGATTGAAGCATTAACTATGGGGGATAAAATTTCTGTTATAAATAAAGGTGAAATTATGCAAACTGATTCCCCAAGTGAAATATTTTATAATCCAAAAAATAAATTTACCGCTGGTTTCATTGGTTCTTATCCTATGAATTTTATTGATGTTGAGATTAAAGATAATAATATATTACTAAATAACTCTTTATTTGAACTACCATTTAATTATGAGAAAAATAATATTACAATTGGTTTTCGTCCTAGCCAAACATTTGAAAATAATGAAAACAATATTGAGATAAATGCTAAAATTAATTTTATTGAAATTTTAGGCGGTGAAAAATTACTATATTTTGAAATAAACGGACAAAAATGTACACTTAAAGGAAAATTTGATTATAATCTAAATGAGGATTTTATATTAAAACTTAATACTTGTGCTTTTTATTATTTTGATTCAAAAACAGGTGATAGAATTTATAAATAAATTTTTTATTAAATTAAAAAAAGTCAGGATTTATAAAGTAAAACCCTGACAAAAACGCATTATATGTTTTATATAAAAATTTATTGTTATCCAATCAAGTTTAAAGCAACCTGAGGTGCTTGGTTTGCTGCTGATAACATTGCTGTAGTTGATTGTTGTAAGATTTGGTTTTTGATATAATTTGAAGACTCAACAGCCACATCTGTATCTTGAATTGTTGAACGTGCTGCTGACAAGTTTTCAATATTTACAGTTAATGTATCAATAGCTGAATTCAATCGGTTTTGGAACGCACCAATTTTTGAACGTTTTGTAGCAATTGTTTCCAAAGCTATATCAATAGCAGACAAATATGCTTGTGCATTTGCTATTTGGTCAGCCTCACCACCTTTGAATGCATTTAAATATTTTGTTGAACCTACATCCAAACCATTTGCTGTAACAGTTGTATCTGTAAATACATCAGTTAATGTAATTGTATTTTCATCTGCATTACTATTTGCACCCACTTGAAGTGTTACATCACCCATTGAACCGTCGTGAGATAACAGCTTTAATCCGTTAAATTCAGCAACGTCAGCAATACGTGTAATTTCAGCTAAACGTGCATCAACTTCCATTTGCATAGCTGCAAGTGATTCAGCAGAATAAACTTCGTTCCCTGCTTGTACGGTCAAATCACGAATACGTTGTAAGTTATCTTGAATTGTTGTTAAACTACCTTCAGCTGTTTGTAACATGTTAATACCAATATTAGCGTTATCACGAGCTTTTTCAGAACCACCGATTTGTGATGTCATGTTACTTGCAACATACAACCCTGCTGCATCATCCGCTGCTTTATTAATTTTGTAACCTGTTGACAAACGTTCCATCGCAGTATTCATAGCGGTGGTTGCTTTGTTCAAATTCTTTTGTGAATTTAATGCTAACGTGTTTGTTTGTACTACTAATGCCATAGTCGTTTCTCCTTTTTAATCCTTTACTTTTTTTACATCCTTGTAAAAGGCTATAAAAGCACC
>USEW01000016.1 GCA_900553845.1 uncultured bacterium | reverse complement strand
AGATTATAAATCAGATGCTTTAAAGTATATTATAACATTTTTTTTAAACTTAAACAATTTATTTTTTTTTAATTCGTGTATAATAATTATGTAACAGTAATTAAGGAGATTTATTATGTTGAAAAAAGTTTTATCGTCTTTATTTTTATTTGCATTTGTATTAGTATTTTCAAATGTTCAAACTGCTATTGCTGCAACTTCAAGTAAAACAACAATTAAAACACCTTCATCAGTTTTAAGTGATTATGCTAAGAAAGTAGAGAAGAAAGAATCAGAATTAACAAAAAAACAACAGGAACAAGCAAAATCTGCTGAAAAGGCAAAAAAAGAAAGACTCAAAAAAATAGAAGAACAGCAAAAAGCAGCCGAAAAAGCTAAAAAAGAAAGAGAAAAGAAAATACAAGCGCAAAAGAAAGAAGCCCAAAAACGTCAAGAAGAACGTCAAAAAAATCTAAATAATATAAAAAACAATGCAAATAGTCTAAAAGATTCATTTAAGTTGAAATAAAAACATCCTCACCCCAGCCCTCTCCTTAAGAAGGAGAGGGAGAATAATTATTTTTAAATTTAAATCTCACTCCAAATCTTTGAACTTAAAAGGAAAGAGAAGTAATAAAAAACAAAGAACTTAACTTAAATTTTTTAACTTAAATTTAATTAACTTATTTAAAAGCTCGCAAGGAAGAAGTTTTGAAATAAGGAAAGCAAAATGAGAATCCAAACCGATATTATATCTTGTCTTTGGATTCTTATTTTTTATTATTTTGATAATTAATTTAGCTATATCAATAGAAAACAAACCTCTTGTTTCATTCTTTAAAGCGTTAGCTTTTAGAATATTAAGTTCGTTCTGATAACAATTTATTAAATCTGGATTATTAGATTTTTTTATATTTTCTTGGCATGCCTGAACCGATTTTTTCCATATTTGTGTTTGAACAACGCCGGGATTAATTTCAATTATTTTGATATTTTTATTATTATGTAATTCAATATTTAAAGCATTTAAGAATATTGATAATGCACGTTTTGAAGCACAATATGGTGAAATAAACGGAAAAATACCTGTTTGTGCCATTGAGTTAATGTTAATTATTTTCCCGTTTTTGTTCAATATAGTTAAAAAAGTTTGGACTAAAAACAAAGGTCCAAATGTGTTAACTTCAAATTGTGACTTAATATCATTAATATTTAATAATTCTAAAGGTCCTGCTGTTGCAACGCCTGCTGAATTTATAATAACATCAAGCACTTTTGTTTTTGATGTTATAAATCTGAATGCTTTTAAAATGCTTGTTTTATTCGTGATGTCAAGATATACACCTATAACATTTTTTGAAACACGTTCAATTAGTGTTTTATCTTCACGTCTACGTATTGCTGCAAAAATAATATAGTTATTTGATTCTTTTGATAACTCAATAACTGTCTGTCTACCGATGCCAGATGATGCACCTGTTATTAAAATATATTTTTTCATCTAACCGCGAATTTTTAAATCAGATATTAATTGACGATATTGTTCAACGTCTTTATTTTTTATATATGATAAAAATTGTTTACGTTTACCAACCATTTTTAAAAGTCCACGACGACCTTGGAAATCTTTTTTATTGATTTTTAAATGTTCAGTAAGTTCAAGTATTTTTTGAGTTAATAAAGCAACTTGCACGCGGGCTGAACCTGAATCTTTTTCGTTTTTACCGTATTTTTTAATAATTTCTTCTTTGTTTTTTAAATTAATTGACATGCATTTTTCCTTTTATTCTTGGATTATAAACTTATATTATCAATAAAAAAAAACAAAATCAAGTTAACAGCAAATTTTAAAGCCATTTGTAAATTTTTGTAACAATATATCTAAAATATATAAAGTTTTTATATCTTATATCCGATATATATCTTGGATATGTAATAAAGATATATGAACGGGTGAAATTATGGCTTTAACTTTTAACACAGATGTTGGTTCAAAAATATTATCAAATCATTTGAACAAAATTACTAAAGAGATAGAATTAAATACTTATCGATTGACAACGGGTAAAAAGTTGTCACAGGATGACCCGGCTGGATATGTTATGGTTCAGAGGCTTAATAATCAAATCTCCTCAAGTGAAATAGGACTTAAAAATGTACAGATGGCTCAATCCGAATTAACATACCGTGAAGAAACTTTAACTTCAATAAATGCTTCACTTCAAAGTGCTTTGGATGCTTTAAAAGGGTTTTCGTCTGCAACTGATGATAATGCAAAACAAGCTCTAATAGATAATGCTAAGACTGCTATTCAAGCTGCAACTCAGTTAAAATCAAGCGCTGAATTTAATGGAAAAGATTTATATACCACACCTGCCGATAAGACAATAAATTTAGGTGATGGGTCAAGTATTACAATTGATAAAAGTGTACTTGGAGTAACTATTAGTACTGCTGGTATTGATAATTTATCAATAACAAATAATAGTTCTCTTAATCAAGTTATTACTAATCTTGAAAATAGTATTAGAGCAAATACAGGAAATATATCAGGTTTGGGAGCTTATAATAATATGTTATCATCAACTGCTGACAATATAACAAGCAAAATTCAAGCATATGAATCTACAATTGATACAATATCATCAGTTGATGTGGCAACTGAAACAGCAAAATTAACCCAAAATCAAATTCTTCAACAGGTGACAGCTGCATTATTGTCTCAACAATCAAGCAGTGCTTACCTTGCTTTATCACTTATTACAGGTTAAGTAGAAATGTTGGATTAGTAAACCCGATCTTCAACTACGCTTTCGGGATAATGGGATGGGCTATGATATGAACATCTATATAAGTCTATAATTTTATATTACTCCACAGCGGGATTAAATTTTCAAAAAAAAGCCTGATAATTTTCTATATGAAAAAAGTAATAATTATTGGCGGTGGTGCTAGTGGTCCAAAAACTGCAGCAAAACTAAGTCGTTTAAATAAAAATATAAATATTGAGCTTTATACTGATTTAGACGTTGTGTCATATAGTGCTTGCGGATTGCCTTTTTATATTGAGGGTTTAATAAGTGATATAAATAGCTTAATTATAAGAACCCCAGAAGAATTTGATAAACAGGGTGTTAAAATTCATCTAAACTCAAAATGCACCAAAATAAATCCTGATGAAAAATTAGTTGAAATTTTAAACCTACAAACTAATGAAAAAAGACTCGTTTCATATGACGATCTTGTTATTGCAACTGGTGCAAGACCTTATATTCCGCCTATTGTTAATGTTGGGTTGAATAATGTATTTACTTTAAAAACACTAAATGATGGGGTAAAAATACGTGAAAAAATGCGCCAATCCCAAAAAGCTTTGATTGTTGGCGGTGGAAATATAAGTATTGAACTATTGTGGGCATTTGCTAAAAATAACATAAAAACAACTATTGTTGAATGTTCTTCACATATGTTAAATATGCTTGACCCTGAAATGGGAGAACTTGTCGAAAATTACATTTTAGGTAATTTTGGCAACATTATTAATATCCATACCAACAAACAAGCAGTCGAATTTATTGGTGATAATAATCAAAATGTAATAGGGTGCAAGCTTGACACAGACGAAGTTATTGAAACAGATTTTGTTGTTATTGCTGCTGGTATTGTGCCTAATAGTGAGATATTTAAACAAGCCGGCGGCGTTTTATCAGTTAGGGATACAATAAAAGTCGATACATATATGCAAACAAACTTAAAAGATGTCTATGCTTGTGGTGATGTTGTGGCTAATTATAATATAGTTTCGCATAAACCAGCCTGGATACCACTTGCTTCAACAGCTAATAAAGAAGGACGTATTGTTGCTTTAAATATTGAAGGTATGAAAGAGGCGTTTCATGGTGTTTTGTCTTCTGTTGTGACAAAATTTCATAACTTAACCATTGCATCCTGCGGTTTATCCGAGCGTGATGCATTGGAAAATGGTTTTACACCTGTTTCAGCTATGGTAACAAAAAAAGATAAAGCCGGTTATATGCCTGATGCCCAGGAAATTACTTTAAAACTTATTGCTGATTATTATTCTCAAAAGCTCCTTGGTGCTCAAGCTATTGGACCAGGCGATGTGCATAAACGAATGGGGACAGTTGTTGCGTGTATTATGTCAGATTTTCGCGTTAATGATCTTCTTAATCTTGATTTACCATATGCTCCGCCGTATTCTCCAACTATTGACCCTTTGCTTACAGTTGCACAGATTATCAGCCAGAAAATTTATAACATACATAAATGATTATCAAGCCATTGCAATATCCTGATTTTGTCTGTTTATAATAATATTTTCTTCACTTTGAGCAGGTGTTTTTTTATAAGACTCATTTGTTGTAATAAACGCCTGTTTAAAACGTTTTCCATATTCAAGCATTGGTTCGACTATTTTTTTAATAAGCACATCCTCTCCAAACTTATCAAGCATAGGTGCAGCAACAAATAATGTAGCAAAACCTGCAACAACAGCTAAAAGTAAGGGGCCTCCTCTAAGTGATTTCATATTTATGTCCTCACGTGCCATATCTGCAATAGCAAGTTTTTTAGCCCGTTCTGTTCCAATTGAAGGATCTTTTGCATATTTTTGAATTTTATTGAAGAATTTTGTAGCTTTATACTTGCTTATTTTCTTCCCACTTTTTTCCATACTGTCTATAATGCCTTTGATTGAACCAGTATCACAACTATCAAGTGATTTCATAAGGTCATACATTTCGCCAAATTGTTTTTTTGCATAAGAAGAAAGTTTTTTATATGAAGGATCTTTTGGGTCAATCTTTCCGCAATGTTTAAATTCGGATTTATCACTTAAGGCTTCATTAAATAAGCTTGTAAATTTTTTCCAGTATTTTTTTATTGTCCCGCTTGAAGACTGTTTTGAGTCACGATAATTTTTTATTTTTTCAGATATATTTTTACTTATTTGGCTAAATGAGGCTTCTTTGTCTTTTGTCAAATCAAATTTTAAAGCGTTTTCTTTTAAAAAAACACTAACTTCGTTTTTTGCGCGTGCATCAATTTTGTCGCCTAAAAACTTATTAGCACCACAAGCAAGATTCTGACCGGCATGTATAGCAAGAGTTGGCATTAATACACTTGCAAAACCCTGAAAAATAGATTCTTTTGCCAAACATGCAGCCGATGGCTTTTGATAATCGTTTGTGTCACCTCGCAAATATTTATCATAACAATCCGCACCTATATATAACATAGCAGGAAAATAAGTCATTAAAGCTGCGCTATGCCCGATTAATGGTTCAAGTGCAGCACCAACTTCATTTGAATAGGCAAATGCGCGAAGAGGCATTTTTAAAAATATATCATCCGTTTGAGACTTTTTTTCCTTTTTACCGTTGATTTCAGAATCATTCCCATGCTCGCTTAACATGGGCTTAAATTTTGTTTTTACTGTGTTAATGTTCATACTTTATCCCGATTAAAAATATATCTATATATTACAATATCCCTCAAAATATTTTTTGCTAGTTTTTGACTAAATTGTTAAAAAAATTTACAATTCTTTATAAAATTTAATATTGCATTTGTTTTTTTATTGTAATAGAATGATTAAAAAGAACGCGTAAGCCCTACGGAGCTTTAGACGAGGAAGCGACTCAGCTTCCGAGTATAAAGCGGAGCAGTTAATGAGCGACGTAAGAGTTTTCGAAGAAAACTCCACAGGAGCAAAGAAAGCGTTAGCCAAAGCGCAGCACTTGAGCGGCTGCGGCTCAGCAGGCGCAAAAGTGCGAAGCCTATGAAAGACCGCCGTGGCTAGACGGCTTCACGGATGTGAAGACGGCATGCCCCAGGCGGTCAGAAGCGTAATTTATTGATTGAACTTCTTTGCCAACAATCAGGTAAATATATTAAAAAAAGGAAAAGAAATGAAAACAAAAATTGACAATCAGAACCCTACACTAGAATTTAAAAAAATAGAATCCTCACATATACCAAAAAAAATACCTGATTTTAAAAATACTTTTGAATCAAAAGACAGTATAGTAAAAAAATGGTTTATAAACTGGATTGATACGATTTTAAAGTCAAATATTGAAAAAGAAACTTTGCTTTTACCCTCTAAACAGATAATGGCAAAACACTTAGGGGTAAGCGTTGGAACCGTTCAAAGTGCAATTCGTTATATTGAGGATTTAGGTTATGTTGAATCCAAACAAAAAATAGGCACAATTATCAAAACCTCAAAAGAGTCTGTTTTCAAAAAACTTACATCAAAACGTGATTTAACCGTCAATTATATCCGCAGATTTATTGTTGAAAATAATCTTAAATACTGTGATGTTCTGCCGGATATTAATTTTATCACAAAAGAGCTTAATATATCTCAAAACACTTTAAGGCTTGCTTTAACTTTTATGGTTGAAAATAAAGAGCTTAAATCATATAAAAATCATATAAATATAAATTATAGGATTTTAAATGTTGATAAATCTATAGACTATAATACAAAAGAACCTCTAACGCTTGTGGATAAAATCTATAATGAAATTAAAGAATATATTAAAGCAAATTTTAAAACTGGTGATAAACTGCCTTCAAATAATGAATTGGCTAAAATATTTAACGCTAGCATTAAAACAATAAATGATGTATGCAGAAAACTTGAAATTGAAAATATAATATGCGCAAAACGGGGGAAATACGGAACAATTGTTACGTATGAAAGCACTAGTAATGTTTTAGATTCTGTTTCAAAGCCTGAAAACAGTATTTTTGTTTCAAGTCAGGATGCACAATTTTATTATTACCAAAAAATAGAAACAAATATTCTTAAAATGATAAAAAACCAGTATTCACTGGGAGATAAGCTGCCTTCAATATATGAGCTTGCTTGTCACTATGATGTTTCAACAAACACAATCCGCAAAGCTTTAAACTCTCTTAATAAAAAAGGCATAGTGCAATTTTTGCGAGGACGGTATGGCGGAACTTTTGTTTCATCAATACTTGATGAGACATATTATGAGTATAATTCAACACAAAAAAACGGTGAAGCATATAAATGGCTGAGTCTTAACCCTGAATATTTTGATGATTACATGTCCAATAGTTAATACACTTTTTAAGTCTTAGCTTTTACTTTTTTATATAAAAATTGCCAAAAACTTTAACATACTGATTTTTGTTTGATTGAAGCTCTTTTATTTTTTCTTTAAGTGCTATATTTTCTTTGACAATTTTACGAATTTTTTGAGCCAAATATTTATTGTCATTTTTACATTCGGATGATTTAAGTAAGTCATCAATAAAGTCTGATTCTTTTAAAAATCTTTCAAATTCTTTAGTAATTTTACAAGCAATATTCTTGGTTAAAGTATCTATACTTTTTATTTCAATTTCATATTTATTTAATTTTAAAGCATTTTCCTTGTTTGCTATATCAACTGTATTTGTTTGTTCGGGTAATTTTTCAACAATTTGTTGTTTTTCTTTTGTTTGTTTGAGCAGTTCATTACTTTCACATATATCATTTGTACTAGAAGGTATTTTTTCAGCAGTATTTTTAATTGTCTTATTTTTATCAATCCTATCTCTTTGAGTTATTAAACTTTTTATATTTGCATAGGAAGCATCATCAAAAAATTCAACACCGTTTTCGTCTTCATATATAGGGTCAATATGCCAATTTTTTATGAATGCATCTAAAATAAAATTGTCAATAAACTGTCCTTCGTCTGAAAGTTTTTTAATAATATCAATTTTACTATACATATAACAATAAAATCCCCTTTAACATGATTATAACGAAGTTATTTATTTTTTACAAGTATTCGTCTCCTCCTTTTTTAAGGAAAGGGTTGTGGTGAGGATGTTTTTATCGACTCCACCTGCGCATAAATTTGGTCTTTGTTTTTATTTTGATGAAATCAGTAAAAATGTCGGATTTATAAATTCGACCTACAACAGCTATATTTTGGTAAGAATTATTCTATACCAGTGTCTTATTGATCCCTTTTTGATATTTTATACTTTTTTATCTTTAAAATTTTGTCATCAACTTCAATCTCAACCATATCTTTTTCAGGTTCTACATCAAGTAAATTGAGTATAGTAAGAGACATAAAAAGAGAATATCCACCTCCACGTTTCGTAAATTTTTTAATTAAAGCATCTTTATATTTTATATCATCAAGATCAGAATCAATTTTTGTTATATAAAGTACTTTACTTTTTATCTCAAATAATACTTTTGTATTAACAGGGTTTATGTTTAGAAGTTTTAGTATAGGTTTTGGTATATGCAATTCCCAGCCATTGCCATTTGATGTTAATGATTTTTTCATTTGTGTACACCTATTATGTAACTATATTTCTTTTATATGATAATGTAAGCTTTAGATAATAAATATAGCATTTTATATGTATATTTATTGTATTTTTATACTTGACAAGTTTGTTAAAATTAATGTAGAATAACTTATAGTTTATAAATTATTCCATAAGTTGGAAGTATAGTCAATATATATTTTCATACTTTGTTTATTTTATTTGTAATAAAATAAACTTTTTTTTAGTGATATTGCATTCTGTTGTATTTTGCCATATTTATGATAAAATTAGTTACATATGAATTGTTATCAGCAACAAGTTAATAAATTTGATGAATCGGTAAAACAGGCAAATGATATAGCTATATTTACTCATCTGTCGCCGGATGGAGATACCATTGGTTCATCTCTTGCTTTATATAATGTTATAAAAGAATATTATAAAAAAAGCGTGACTTTGTTTATTTCTGATAAAATTCCTAAAATATATTGTTTTTTACCTGGTATAAATTGTTATAAAAGTCCAGATGATGAATGTTATGAAAATAAAACATTTGACCTTGCTATATCGACTGATGTTGCAACTGTTGACCGTATGGGTAAAAGTTATCCTTTGTATAAAAAAAGTAATTTTAAAATAAATATTGACCATCATAAGTCAAATAGCGTTTATGGTGATGTAAATATAATTAATGCGGCTGCATCTTCAGCATCTGAGGTTGTGCTTGATATTTTAACTTCTTTAAATATTAGTTTAACAAAAGATATTGCGGCTTGTCTTTATGTTGGTATACTTACTGATACTGGTGGTTTTCGTTATGACAATACGTCTCAGTCGGTGCTTCAGAAAGCTTCAAAACTTCTTGATTATGGTATAAGTCATTCTGAATTATGTAGATTATGTTTTATGACAAAAGAAAAAAAAGCTTTGCTTTTAACTGCTAATGCTATATTAAACTCAAAGTTTTTATTGCAAGATAGAATTGTTTATACGGTTATAACATTGAATGATATGAAAAGATACAATGCGAAAAGTGAGCATACAGACAGAATTGTTGAATCTTTGCGTCAAATTGAGACTTGTGAAGTTGCACTTTTGTTCAAAGAAAATGTTAACCATACAACAAAAGTGTCATTAAGGAGCAAAACAGTTGATGTTTCGGCTTTTGCTTCTCAATTTGGTGGTGGTGGACATAAATATGCAGCAGGTTTAACAATACAAAAGCCTATAAATATTGCAATAGATATGGTGCTTAAAGAACTTAGCCGGGTTGTTAAAGATGATTAAAAGATATTCAAAAAATATAATATCCAGAATTATTGATGATGATTTTCCTGGGATGGCTGCTGAGATGGCATTTATGTTTGTTCTTGGTATATTCCCATTTTTGCTTTTGCTTATGTCTTTTTTTGCCTGGATGGGAAAGAAAGCATTTATAAATAAGGTGTTGATTTTTTTTGATATAATAGCCCCGCCTCAAATATCAAATCTTATTAATTCTGTGTTGGAAGAAATTATGATATTTTCACAGGGTAAGCTTGTGGCGATATTCGGATTTTGCATTACTCTATTTTTGGCATCAAATGCTATTTTTGTAATTATTAAAGGTTTGAACCGTGCATATGGGATTGTTGAGACAAGAAATCTTCTTGTTACAAGGCTTTTATCTGTTTTAATTATTTTTGCTAATGGACTTGTACTGTTTTTAAGTATCAATCTTATAATATTTGGTAAGATTATTCTTGAGATGTTAATAAACTTTATTCATATACCATTAAATGTAGTTAATTTGATTTTAATATTTCGCTGGCCAGTTTCTTTTTTGGCGTTATTTGTTGTAGCTTATATGAATTATTATTTTTTGCCGGATATAAAAGAAATGACAAAGCCGCGTCAGATAAGCTGTTTATATGGTGCATTGTTCTTTTGTGTATTCTGGCTTCTTGGTTCGTGGCTTTTTTCGCTTTATGTTGGTAATTTGAATACATACAACTGGGTGTATGGAACAATTGGCGCATTTGCTATGCTTATGGTGTGGTTATATTATACCTCGCTTCTTATTTTAATAGGCGGAGAGATAAATTCGCAGATAATGGATAAACTTGCTCGGCAAAAGTGAAAGAAGGATTTTTATGGGACAATTATTAAATCAGGAAGTTTTAATTGAAGTTACAAAAAATTTGCAGAATAATAATATAAAAATAGCTGCCACAAACGGTTGTTTTGATATTTTGCATATAGGCCATGTTGAATATTTAAAATCTGCAAAGGCTTTTGCTGATGTTTTGATTGTCGGGTTAAATTCAGATAAGTCGGTAAAGATGCTTAAAGGTGAAACAAGACCCATAAATTCTCAAAATGACCGTGCAGGAGTTTTATGTGCTTTAAACAGTGTTGATTATGTTGTTATTTTTGACGAACAATCACCGGTTGAGCTTTTTAAGAAAATAAAACCAGATATTTATGTTAAAGGCGGTGATTACACAATTGAAACACTACCTGAAGCCAAGCCGCTTTTGAATCTTGGTGTTGATATCAGGTTTGTTGATTTTGTTAAAGGAAAATCTACTTCAAATATTATTGAAAAAACAAAAAATAATCATTAATAATTATACTAAAATTGTTAAAATCAAACTATTATACTATTTCACAAAAGTTGACTTAAAGGGAACTTGTTTTGTTTTACCATGATGTATTATCATATTATGCAAACAATAAGTCAAAATGATGTAAAAATGGTTTTAAAAATATTTGGCGGAATATTACGTGAAGAAAGAAAGTCACAAAATAAATCATTACAGACTCTTGCATATGAATATGATTTGTATAAATCCTTTTTAAGCCGTATTGAAAATGGTGAACGTGAACCAAAGCTTATTTCTATATTAACGTTATGCGAAGCTTTATGTATAGAGCCTTCGTATTTATTCAAAAGGTTAAAAGAAGAATTGCCAAGCGGTTTTTCATTTATTGATTTATAAGTTTATATCCTAATCTGGAAATACAACAGATACTTATGCTGATATATTGATATATCAGCTTTTTTTATTCAATTTAAAATATTTTATATTTTTTATAATTTTATGGTAAAATCTAAATTATGCGAAGTAACAATCTAAAGAATATAGTAGGGCTGAATATAATAAAAAAAGCAGTAGCAGTGCTTTTTAAGATTTCGTCACATACAATTACATTTAAACCGGTGAATGCACCTGATTTAAACAGTTATATTCTTGCTTTATGGCACGCACATCAGTGTTGTTTATATGCTGTACCTCATCGGGAAAGGGTGCATGTTATGATATCAAATTCGCGTGATGGCGATATTATAGCACATGCTACAGAAACAATGGGGCTTAAAGTTATTCGTGGGTCAAAAAGCCAGAAAGCAATTCAAGCAACCATGGGTATGATAGAATGTCTTCAAAAGGGCGATATAGGAGCAATAACTGTCGATGGACCTCGAGGCCCTAAAGGTATAGTGCATAAGGGTATTATTTCAATAGCTAAAACAACAAATGTACCTATAGTCCCTGTTGCTTATTATTCACCGCAAAAAAACTTTTTAAAGTTCAATACATGGGATGAATTTAGATTTCCATTAGGATTCTGCAAACCTGTTGTTAAATTTGGCGAGCCAATATATGTTGATAAAGATATATCGAATGAAGACATAAAAAAACTACAGATGGATTTAGCAAGGATTATTCAGGATCTATATGATGATATAAAAGAAAATTATAAAGAATATGCTGCTTTATAAAATACGTTTTTTTAACTATGTTTACAAAATTAAATATTTGCTATTTTTTTTGTTTTATGTATAATTAAAATTGTAGAAACATTTGAATATGTCAAAGATAAAAAGTTTGAGACAAGCTTGAGCAAATAAAAAGCTTCTTTAAGTCTCACAGATAATAGTTAATTAAACATTAAAAATAGAATATGGCAGTTTGTAACTTTAATTATAAATATGTAAAAGATAATTCAACACCTGGAAGTTTTCGTCGAGGTTATGAAGCATATAAAACAGGTGGTGATAATTATATATATGATGTAGTTCAGCAGAATAACGTATATAAAGCCAAGATAAAAGGAAATTTTAAGGATTATTATGAAACAAGCCTCAGTTTCAAAAAAGATAAAATAGTTCCTGATTGCACATGTCCTTTAAAAGAGCCGTGGTGTAAACATACAATAGCGCTTGCTTTAAAAGCTATTGATGAAAAAGTATATGATAATTATGCAATAAAACAATATAAGTATGAGCCGGATTATAGTGATGAATTTACGACACCAATTGAAGATCCAATGGGTGATTATATTTTCCATTTTAATCCTCAAAGACGTCAAAGTTTTTTCTCAATACTTGTTATATCACGTAACACAGGAAAAGTTATTAGAGATTTAGAAAGTGTTTTAAAAGAAATAGTTAAATGTCAAAAAGAAAATCCGAATTTTAAATTAACCAGCCAACAAACAATTGAGGTTATGATATTTCAAAATCTGCTTAAATTTTCCCGACTTGATAAGCGTGCAGGCTGGTATGATATACAGATAAATAAGTTTGAGCCTTTTTTCCAGCTTATGTCAAAAGCTGAAGAAGTGCTTGACGGGCGAACAAAAGATATATTGAAATTTAAAACTGATGTATGGAGTCTATCTTTAGACGTAAATTTTTCAATGGTTGGAAATGTATTGCTTTCGCTTAACTGGCAACGACCTGATAAAGATGATGTTTTGCCATTTGAGGAAGTCAGGTATTTTTCCCGTCAGTTAAAATGGGGACGTTATAAGAATATAATATTTCCAATAAATATTACAATAAATTCAATCCCTCAAAAACTTATAAAATCAAGTTTTACTGATATAAAAGATGCTGATGGTGCTCAATTTTTATATGAAGAATTGCCAAAAATAAAAGAAATAATGCCGGTTAATTTATCAGAAATGATAAAAAAACTTACTTTGGAAGATAAGATTCCCAAGAATATTGTAACATTAGGGCTTGATTATGACGGTTCATTAAAAGCATCACTAGAATTTGATTATGATGGTGTTGTTGTACCGTATTCAAAACATACAAACCAAACACCATATGTAACAATAAAGAAGCTTAAAGAGGATTTGCTTTATTGGGTTAAGCGAAATATTCGACATGAAGAAGAAGCCTATCGTATGCTGCTTGCCTGCAAATTTGCACCTATGCAGACAAATAATTTAGGAATGGATAAAGAAAGCGCCATTGATTTTTATAACTATTATATGGGGCATGCACCCGAAGGCTGGGTTTTTGTTGAAAAAGACGATATGCAGTTTTTTAATATCGCCAAACAAAAACTTGAAATTGTTGCAAATATTGATTTTTCAATAGACACACCCGATAGTTTTGAAGTCGAGTTATCAGGTCGTGTTGGAAACGAAACTATGTCATTGGATGAAGTTCACGATTTAATGAGCGAAAACAATAAATATGTAAGGTTTAAGAATCTTGGTTTTGTCGAAGTGCCATCATCAAACTTGTGGTCGCTATTAAGAACATTCAATACCTTTGATGTTTATAAAAACGATAAAGATAAATATATTGTAAAAACTTATCGTGCAGGTATTTTATCTGAAATGAAAAACCTAGATATTGTGCTTGAAATGAGTGAAAAGTTTGAAAAATTCTGGAAACAAATTTCAACATTTTCTGTTTCAGCTAATGTAAGAGTTCCTAAAAAACTTAATGCAAGCTTGAGGGATTACCAGAAAAAAGGTTTTAGCTGGCTTTGGTTTTTGTATGAATACGGCTTAAATGGTATTCTTGCCGATGATATGGGTTTGGGTAAAACTATTCAGGCTTTGACTTTGCTTCAAAAGGCAAAAGACAAACACAAAAAACAACCTAATCTTGTTGTGTGTCCAACATCTGTTGTTTTTAACTGGGAAAATGAAATTGAAAAGTTTACGCCTGATTTATCCGTTTTAAAGCTATCGGGTATAGATAGAAAAACTAATTTTGAAAAAATTAGTGACTATGATATTGTTATAACAAGCTATGCTTTGCTTCGTCGGGATATTGAAGATTTAAAAGATTATAAGTTTAGATATGTTATACTTGATGAGTCGCAAAATATAAAAAATCCTGAATCTATTACTTCAAAATCCGTCAAGATGCTAAATTGCTCTCACAAACTGGCATTGTCAGGGACACCTATTGAAAATAGATTAGAAGAACTATGGAGTTTGTTTGACTTTCTTATGCCTGGATTTTTGTTTGATAAGTCAGAATTTAATCATAGATACGTTAATCCGATTGTTGAAAAAGAGGATAAAGTTGTTGAAAAACGCTTAAAATCACAAATATTTCCGTTTATCCTTCGCCGGATGAAACGTGATGTAGCTGAGGATTTACCTGATAAAGTTGAAAACGTTGCATATTGCGAGCTTACAAGTGAACAAAAAGATTTTTATCTGGAAGTTATGGATTCAACAAAAGAAGAATTATTTAAATCTATTGAACAAAACGGGCTTGAAAAAAGTCGTATGTCGATATTTTCAGCATTGTTGCGCTTGCGCCAAATATGCTGTCATCCCTGGCTTTATGATAAAGATAATAAAAAGGGTATTAATGAATCAGGCAAATTTGAAAAGTTAAAAGAAATGTTATATGAAATAATTCAGGAAAAACATCGAGTGCTTCTCTTTAGCCAATTTGTTGATATGCTTGATATTATAAAAGAATGGTTGATATCAAAAAATATTAAGTTTGAATACTTAACCGGCGCAACAAAAGACCGTCAGGCTGCTGTTGAACGATTTAACAATAATGATGACATCCCAATATTCTTAGTTTCGTTAAAAGCAGGCGGAACTGGCTTAAACTTGACAGGTGCTGATTATGTTATCCACTATGACCCCTGGTGGAACCCGGCCGTTGAAGATCAGGCGACTGACCGAGCTTACCGGATAGGACAAACTAAAAAAGTCTTTGTTTACAGACTTATTACAAAAGGTACGGTTGAGGAAAAAATACAAAAACTTAAACAAACAAAACGCAACCTTGTTGATTCTGTTATTTCAATCGATAGAAATATTGGCAAATCTCTTACTTATCAAGACTTGCAGGATATTTTCTCGCTTGATTAAAACGCGTGAGCCAAAGCGAAGCACTTGAGCGGCTGCGGCTCAGCAGGCGCAAAAGTGCGTAGTCTATGAAAGACCGCCGTGGCTAGACGGCTTCACGACAGTGAAGACGGCATGCCCCAGGCGGGAAAACGCGTGAGCCGTGCAAAGCTTTAGACGAGGAAGCGATTCAGATTAAGAGAATTGTAAATTATTTTTATTTTATGTATAATAATTTGAGAAATAGAAATATTGTGGGGAGAAATTAACAACTATGATGAATATGGGCAACTTAATGAAACAGTTTGGTCAAATGCAAAAGAAATTGACTCAAGCACAGGAAGAATTGAAAGCTCAAGAATTGACAGGTTATGCGCCAAATAAAAGCGTTACCGTTGTTGTCGATGGACAAAAGAATTTTAAGTCAATTAAGTTAACAAAAGAAGCTATAAATCCTGAAAACCCTCAAAGTGTTGATGACGAAACAATTGAAATGTTAGAAGATTTAATAACACAAGCAATAAATGAAGCAAACAAAAAAGCATCATCTGTTTTTGAAAACAAAATGAAAGGCTTAACAGGCGGAATAAATATACCGGGGTTATTTTAAATCATGCAATATACAAAACCGTTAGCTAATCTTATTGATTTTTTTGAGCGGTTTCCATCAATAGGTCCCAAATCAGCGCAAAGAATGGCGCTGCATTTGCTAAAAATGCCAAACCCAGAAGTTGAAAAGTTTGCTAATTTAATGATTGAAGCTAAAGAAAAAATACATTATTGCAGCATATGTTATAATATGTCGCAAAATGATCCTTGCGAAATATGCCAGAATTCAAATAGGGATAATAAAACAATTTGTGTGGTTAGTGAAACAAAAGACCTTCTTGCTATTGAAAAAACAAATGAATATAGTGGTGTATACCACGTTCTACAAGGCGTAATCTCTCCACTTGACGGAATTGGCGCAAACGATATTAGAATCCGCGAACTTATAAACCGTATATCACTAAATGATATTGAAGAAATTATCCTTGCATTAAACCCAACGGTTGAAGGCGAAGCTACAAGTTTATATATCTCTAAACTATTAAAACCATTTGATATAAAAATAAGCAGGATCGCTATGGGACTTCCAATTGGCTCTGATTTGGAGTATGCTGATGAAATTACTTTAAGCAAAGCCCTCGAATGTAGAGTTTTTATATAACTTTTGTTTGAATGTTTATTCTCTATATTAAAATTATGTTAAAAAATGTAAAATTTATGTTTTGTTAAGGCAATTTTTCAGAGTATATATTTTTTATATATGTATAGATATATACTTAACAGGAGAATTAAAAAATGGCATTTGTTTTAGATGAAGATTTAAAAAAACGTTTAGGACACAAAGTTGATTTTGAATTGATTGAAAAAAGGGACAGACAAATGCGGTTTCGTAATTCAAAAGACCCTATTTATGGTGCATTTAATGTAGTTGACAATCAAAGCGTTTCAAGATTATTTGTTGAATTCGTTAAGGATATTACTTTTGATGTTAAAAATGCCATAAAAAAAATGTCACAGGAAACAATATAGATTAGTAAAAAATAATTAGTCATAATCGGTAAATACATTGTTTTTGTAATGCTGCTTTGATATAGGCAGCGATAATTGCAAAATAATCGTGTTTGTCTTCTTTTCAAGCAAAAATTTAATCTTGCCGTTATGCTGTTTTACTATTTTTTTTATAACGGATAAATCAGCTGTTTGTTTATTAAAATAGTATATGTCATTCCGGTTTATAAAATCCGTATCTATATAATTATGCATTTTATTTTTAAATTCTAAATTAAAATATGTTTTATCAATAAATGATGTTATATAAATTACATCGTTATCCTTTGCGAATTTAATCATATTATTGGCTAATGAAAAAATAACCTGCTTAAACTTGGTTAAATCAGCACATATATCGTGTGCAATAAGAGAAGTAATGAAATTAATATTGCGCTGTTTGATAAAATCATCAAGAATGTTTAATGTCTGGATTATTGCTTCTCGTGAATTAAAGCTTGTTAAGTCAGGCTGCGTTGTTTTAAAGTCTTCATTTGATAAATCCAGCATGTTGGTTATTAAATTTTTTAAGTACATAACATTTTTCTCAATATACCTTAAATAGTTCTGTTTCCGCTTTGTTGGTAATGTTTTGTGTAAATTAAGTATACTTGCATATTCTAGAATATTATTAAGCATTGGTTTGAATTCTTTTGACATGTTTTCAATAAGATTCAATTTTCGAATACTGTCGATTTCTATTTTATTGTAGCAGCTGAAATTTGTAAGTGCAAGGGAATAACTGTTTACAAGCACATTAAAAATATTTATATCCATATCAGAAAATTTATCATCAATTGAATGTGTGATGACAAAGCCTATAACTATATCTTCTTGTTTTATAAAAAAAATATTATATTCAGGCAAAATATTTGAACATATAAAATCTTTATTATCGTTAAGAATATATTCTTTATTTCTTTGGACAAATTCATTAATATAACTTTTATGAAGTTTATAACTGTCATGCGAATGATATGTATAGTTATATTTATGAGTGTATTTTTTTCGCAAATATACAGCATAAAAATCAATGCCGAAAATCCAATGCAAGTCGTCTTTTATGTGTTCGTGAATAAGATGTGGGTTTTTTGTGGTCATCATGCGACTTACAATATTATTTACTCTTTGCCACTTCTGTAGATTTATAAAATAAGAATTAACGTATTTTATAAGTTCATTCTCAAGCTGCTCCTTTTTAAGACCTGATATGTTCATATTATTATTCCATCTTTTTTTTATAACCAATCATAAATTGTGTTTAAAAATTTTATTATAATACTTTTTAATATTATAATACTGTATATATTTTCTTATATTGCCCGATTGTATACTAATCGTTTGGCCATTCGATTTTTTTTAATTACTTTGTTATAATTTTTTTATGGATAAAATTTTAAAAATTGAAAACGCACGACTTAAATTTAAGGCAAATGATAGTTTTTTGAACGATAAAACTGATT
>USEW01000015.1 GCA_900553845.1 uncultured bacterium | reverse complement strand
TTCGCTTAAGTTTTCTTTTTTCGGTTTAAATTCTTCAAGCATTTTTGCTGAAAAATTGGCATTTAACAATGGGCGCACAAAATTAACCATGCGATGAGGTTCTTCAACGCTATTATCAGAGTATAGAAACTGTCGAGTGTTATTTGCAAGCGTATAAAGTCTTAAAGTCTCAACATCCACAACATCATCACTTGGATTTTTCAAAACTTTACTTCTAACAACATCAAATTCATTATCTTTATCAAAATATTTTGAGCGTTCTTTTAAATATTTGATTAAGAAATTTTTTCTGGCTTCATTACCTAATTTTACACTATTTTCAAAAATTTTTAACAATTGCATTTCATCCTGCGGCTTACAACAATTTTTATATGTTAGAAATTCTAAATTATTATCTTGATAATAAAAATCATCACCTGCTTTTTCCAGTATTTTATTATACATAATACCAACATAGTATGGTATAATAGTCATTATTTCATTTATTTGAAAATCATTTTGAGATTCAAAAGGAGCATTTACAATCGGCAATTTTTTAACAAGTTCCCAGTTTGGATTGTCTTTATTTAATATAGGTTGTTTCATTTTTAAGGCTTGATTTATATCATTAACATTTTTTGAAAATTTTATACGGTTTGTACCACCATTTTCAATCATTTTAACTAAAGGTAATTCCGGTTTTGTGTATTCTATTTTTTTTAATATAATATCTTGTTTCTTAAATTTTGACTTGCTTTTATTCTTTGCACATGCCCACGCTATCAATCCAATTGCAACTGTGGTAATTGTTGCCAAACCAACCCCAAGCCAGGTCTTTTGTTCTTTTGTCATGCCTTCTTGTTGGTCTTGTTTGGCAGGTTTTTCTACAACATTGCCTTTGAAGCTTGGTTGGTGATTTCTTTTTGTTTTAAAAGTGTAAACAGGGCATGCCCTGTTTACACTGAGATTTGACGTTATCATATTAGAACCTCTGAAATTGTTTTACTAATTTCTTGTTTTATATTATTTTGTGATGAATAATCTTTGTTATCAACTGCTTGCTTTAATTTAATAAAACTTTTTTCTAGTTTAGTTATATAACTAGACAATGAATTAAATGTAGCAGTTCTTCCATTAACAGTGATTTCTTCATCTTTTTCCATAATATCATCCCACTTGTCTTTTGTTTCATCTGATAATACATCTGAAAGCATGGTTTTATCTGGAACAATTAGGTCAACACCTTTATCTTCTGGATTTACACCTTGCCCATAAGCTTTGGGCCAATAAACTTGTTCGTCGCCATTTGGATATTGTGATTGAGGATATTTAAGAATTTTTGATTGCATGCTTGCAAGCCCAGCGCGATACCATTCTTGAGTTTTACCATGCCAGAAACTTCCCAATTGCCGCATTTCTTTAAAATATGCTTTTTCATTTTCACTCATCTGGCTTTGATCTTTTTGTAGGTTAAATTCACTTAACATTTTTGCTGCTAAATTTGCTCGTGCCATATATCTTAATCCCTTTAACATGTCACGTGGTGTTTCGTTTAATCCATCATTATACAAAAACTGATGATTATGATTTTTTAATATACTTAATCTCAAGATTTCTGCATCCAATACATCTTCGCTTGGATTTTGGTATTCTACTTTTCTTATTCTTTCAAACCTATTTGAGCTGTCACAATATTTTGCACGTTCTTGTAAATAACTAATTAAAAACTCTCTTGCTTCATTTCGTCCTTGGTTAGAACTTCCTTCAAGTGTAATATATTCATTAAGTCCATGCATATATGATGCAACAAAACCAGCTTCAAACGGTGCAAAATTTGTTTCTTTTTCATTAGGAGCAAACGTAAAGAATTTATAAGCTTTATCCATTGGCATTAACCATTGTAAGTCTATTAATATTGGTTTTTCACAGTACACTCTAGCTATATTTCTTTCCTTTGGATCAATGAATGTTTGTTTATCTTCTATATATAATATATTTCCTATATTTAAATCTGAATTAAATAAATTTTGTTGATCTAAATATTGCATAAATTTTAATGTAAGAAATAAGCCACTAACATAATAATTATGTACACCTATTTCTTTGGTTTCAATCGGAGTTGTCATAATAGGATTAAATTCTCTTTCAGTATGACTTAAACGTTTTATTCCTGCGGCATCTCCTTTTTCAAATTTTGATATCAAAAAGTAATTTCCATCACGGGTTTCCATTAAAGCAATTCCAGTTTGAAAATTTTTTCCTCCATACTTTTTAAGATTTTCAAATTCTGGTATTATACCACCTGCGCCATTAATTGGGTCAGAATGTTTTTTCTTTTTTGCTTCTTTTATAACGTAAGATGGTGAATCAAAATAACTCATATACAGACTATATACATCTCCAGACACACCTCCGCCTAAATATTTTGCTTTATAATCATCATAATCATATTCTGTTTCAGTAAATAAACCTAAACCTAAAAACTTATCTTTTTCACGTGAGTCAACCTGTTCACTTTTAGAATATTCGGTTTGGGGATAAGATACACCTTTTCTATTTGCCCAATCCTTTTCAGCAGAAGTATCTTTAATTAATCGTCTGCCTAATTTATTTCTCATTTCTTTTGTTGCTCCTTCAAAATCATCAATAAATTTTGATATTCCAGTAATGAATCTTTCTGAACAAGAACCTATAAATTCCTTTTTAACAACCGGACTTCCAAAACTCACCATGTCTTGTTTCAAGTTTCCTTTCTTGAGCTTAACATCCCCAAGAAGCTTTGAAGGTGTTGCTTTTAGCCCTCGCGATTTTTTTGTTTGTTGTGCTTGACTCGTAATTGCTTCTTTTGAAATTTTCATAATTTTTCCTTTCTTTGAGCTTTCTCTACATTGATACAATTTTTGTACCACTATTTTTATCTATTTATAATACGTCGGTGAAAGTTTTTTTTTGCTACTTTACTCTTGTAATTTTTACAAATATTTACAGTAAAAAAACAGAACTGATATTAAATAACCAGTTCTGTTTTTGTTAAATATAAATAAACACGAATTTAGTCTAAAATGCAGCTTTTTAAGTATTTAATTGTTTCTAATTTAGCTTCATATAAAAAACGTAAAAAATCTAAATACTGCTGGCAATTTGCAGACAAAGTCATGTTTATTTCAAATCCTTCCGAGCAAAAAGGTTCGTAATCATAAACAACATAGCTGTTATATTTACTTTTCCATTCTTTTTTTTCAACTTTACAATTATTTTCTAAAGCAACTTCTTCAAGCCATGGTAAAATGTTTTTATTTACATTACGAAACTCTGTTTGTTTACGAGGATTTACACCACCCTGTGCATAGTTTTCAATTAACATCTTATAAACTCCAATGTCGTTTCTATTATGTCGTTAACTTAAGTGTAAATAAAATTTTAAATAAAAAAAATAGACCAATGTACAATATTATATAAGATTTTTGTACTATTTTTTTGTGTTCATATTTATGGTGTCAATGAATTTTATGTTATTATAATATTTATATATTTGTTAATTAAAAAGGGTGAAAAAATGGAAAATGACAAAAAAATAATTGTGACTGTCTCAGGTATTGATAAAACAGGGATAGTTGCTAAAATAACTGCAAAATTAGCAGAATATAATGTTAATATAGAAGATATAAAGCAATCAATATGTCAGGGGTATTTTGTTATGTTTTTGCTTGGATGTATTGAGAATTCAAATTATTCTTTTAAAGAAATTAAAGATGCGTTGCTTGATGTTGGAAATGAATTAGAACTCGAAGTTTGGGTGCAAAAACGAAAAATATTTGATAACATGCATAAAATTTAATAAATGGAGAAATAAAAATGTTTGATGCCGAGTCAATATTAGAAACAATAAATATGATAAAGGTTAATAACCTTGATATACGTACAGTTACATTATCACTAAGTTTACGTGATTGTGCTAATAGTGATATAAAAGTAGTTGGAGAAAACATTAGAAATAAAATATTAAAATATGCAAAAAATTTATATTCTTGTGCAAGCGAAATAGAAAATGAATATTCAATACCAATTGTTAATAAACGAATTGCAGTTACCCCTATATCGATTGTTGGAGAATCTTCAAAAGAATTGGATTATATATATTTGGCTAAAGTTTTGGATGAAGTGGCAAGTGAAGTTAACGTAGATTTTATTGGCGGTTTTTCTGCACTTGTTGAAAAAGGTTTCACAAAAGGTGATATAGCTCTTATTGAAAGCATTCCAGAAGCATTATCAAGCACAAAGAAAATATGTTCATCAATAAATTTGGCTAGTTCAAAAGCCGGCATAAACATGGATGCAGTTTTAAAAATGTCAAAAATAATAAAAGAGACAGCTAATTTGACAGCTTGTGAAGATGGAATAGGTGCTGCTAAATTGGTATGTTTTTGTAATGCACCAAATGATAATCCTTTTATGGCAGGAGCATTTCATGGTGTGGGTGAAAGTGAATGCCAATTAAATATTGGTGTATCAGGTCCTGGTGTTGTAAGTGCTGCAGTTGAAAAACTTCCAAAAAATGTTGATTTTGGAACTTTAGCTAATTCAATAAAAAAAATCGCGTTTAAAATTACAACAACTGGAGAATTAGTTGGGCGAGAATTGGCAAAGAGACTAAATATACCATTTGGTGTTATTGATTTATCTTTAGCTCCAACGCCTAATCCCGGAGATTCCGTTGCTGGTATATTTAAAGCTATGGGACTTCAACATGCTGGCGCTTGCGGTACAACAGCAGCGCTGGCAATGTTAAATGATGCTGTTAAAAAAGGTGGTATAATGGCAAGTTCATATGTAGGAGGTTTAAGCGGTGCTTTTATTCCTGTTTCAGAAGACGCACTAATGATTGATGCTGTTAAGATAGGATGTTTGACTTTCGACAAGCTTGAAGCAATGACATCTGTTTGTTCGGTTGGACTTGATATGATTGCAATTCCAGGTGAAACACCAAGTGATACAATTGCAGGAATAATTGCTGATGAGATGGCAATTGGAATGATAAATAAAAAAACTACAGCAGTTAGGATTATTCCGGTTCCAAATAAAACTATTGGTGATATGGCAATATATGGAGGTTTATTGGGCGAAGCTCCTATTATGAAAGTTAACACGCTATCATCAAGTGATTTTGTAAATCATGGTGGACAAATCCCGGCACCAATTCACAGTTTAAATAATTAACAGACAATTGTTAAGATTTGTAAAAATTACAAGTGTAAACTAGTAAAAAAATATTCACCAACGTATTATAAATAGATACGTAATGTAATGATGTAAAAAAGCATCAAAGACGAGAGAAATAGAAGAAAGGAAAAATTATGAAAATTTCAAAAGAGGTCGTTACGAATCAAACGCAGCAGGCAAAAACCTCGGGGGGGGGGAAAAGAGGCTAAAAGCAGTACCTTCAAACCTTCTTGGGGATGTTAAGCTAAAGAAAGGAAACTTGAAACAAGACATGGTGAGTTTTGGAAGTCCGATTGTTGAAAAAAAGATTATATGGCCTAGCTTATATTCGGAAGCTGTTTCGCACCTTGCAAAATTTATCGACAAGTTTGAAGATGCAACATATTCTATGAGAAGAGGAAAATTAGGACGCAGATTGATAGAAGACACAATTGAAGATAGAAGGGTTGCACAGAAAAACAGTGTTACCGACCCCAAAACAGAAGTTGAAAAATATATAAGTACAGGGATTTTTTCATCAGATAAATATCGTGCAACATATTTAGGCGGTGGAGTTTCAGGTGATGCTTATCGTGTTCAGGTTGATGGTACAACAAAATATGTAATAAAAGAGGCAAAAGAAAAAAAATGCAGCGATCCAATTGATGGTCAAGGCGGAATTAATCATGAATATGATATGTTGGAAAAATTTAAAGATGACAGTGAATTTCAACGTGGTGTAGCTATCATGAAAACTCGTGACGGCAATTATTTTTTAGTATCAAAATTTGAACAAGGTCAACCCGCAGGAATAAATGGCAATAGCTTCAATAGGCTGACTCGCGTAAATATAGCGCACACATTAGATATTTTATCAGATATGGATAAAAAAAGGGTGTTTAATGCTGACTGGAACTTAGGTAATATATTTTATCAAGGTGGTACATCTTATCCCAAAATGTTGGACTTGCAATGGGCATATTCTATGTCTGAAGCGCACGATTTGTACCATTTTGTCCCTGGCGAAACAGAAACTAATATGGTTACATTTGAAGCTAGTTCAATTGCACAATACTTGCATCATTTGTATGAATACAATATTAATACTCTTAAAGAATCACCACAAAAAGGAAAAACAGAAACAAGAGACTTTTTGAAAATGTATCTGATGGAGCGTGCACGACATTGTGACACATCAAATAGATTTGAAAGCTTAAGAAAATCTGTTTATGAAAACCCGACAGAAGATGTATTGGATGCAGAAATATTGAGACTTTCAATTTTGAAAAATCACAATCGTCAATTTGTATATGTTGACAAACGAAATGAAGAACCAAGAGATATGTTAATAATGATTCGTTATCAAGCACGAGCAAACTTAGCAGCCAAAATGCTTGAAGAATTTAAGCCGCAAAAAGACGAAAGCCAAATGAGCAAGGATGAAAAGGCATATTTTGAAGAAATGAGAAAATTTGGCCAAGATTGGCACGGCTGTACAAAAAGATGGTATTCAGATTCAATTTACTATATGACAGGACTTGTGACAGGTAAGGAAAGACAAACAACAGGTTCTAATGGTTCAGGATTATTTTATTTTCCTGAACTTTTTGGCTCAGGTGTTACAGGGAAAGGTCGTAGAAGCGAGGTGCCAGATCAAACCAAACTTTCTGATGTGTTGTCACATGGCGCAAAAGCAAAGTGGGATGATATTATGGAAAAATCTGAAACTATAAATTATCGAGGTAGAGATATAACTCTTCCAAGTTTAAAAACCCAGATAATGACTCTTGAAGGCAAAATTATGACTTTAAAAAATGCTGTTGCTAATAATGATTATTCAGCACAAAGTGATGCAAAACAAGAAATATTTAAATTAATTAAAGAGGTTTTAATATGATGCTAACATCAATAAGAGGCGGGCAAATGCCCGCCGCCTCTTCAATAAAGAAATATCACCAACCAAGCTTCAAAGGGAATATTGTAGAAAAACCTGCCAAACAAGACCAAAAAGAAGGCATGACAACAGAACAAATGCTCGGGTTGGGACTTGGGGTTGGAATTGCTCTGGTTGCAATAGGTCTGATTGAGTGGGCATGTTCGAAGAAAAAGAAATCAAAAGTTGTTGAAAACGTAAAATTGACTGTTCAACAACAGCAGGTTGAAGATTTAAACGATCGTTTGGAAGAACATTTTGTGCCTGTAACATTGAAAAAATACAATCCAAAATGGGAAATGATTAAAGTTGTTCCAAATGTTCTTGCACCATTTGAATCAAAAAACGATTTCCAATTATATGAAATGAAAACGCTTGTGCCGCAATTATATGGACGAAAAGCACAAATGCTGGAAAATAAATATATAGATATCGAAAATGAGCTTACAGAAAAAGAATTATTTGTTGAATATTTAAAACTTAGAAGTGAATATTATGAAAAAGAAAATGAATTTGATGTTGTTAGAAGTGAAGTTTTGAAAAATCCAAGTGAAGATGTTGTGGATGTTGAAACATTACGCCTCCATATGCTTGCAAACAACACATTCCAATTTCTATACTCTGATGATAGTGTTGAAGAACCGCATGACATGTCCTGTTTTGTACAACCATTGTTGATAGCCAATTGTGCAGCAAAAATATTAGAAGAATTTAAACCTAAAAAAGAAAACTTAAGCGAAAATGAGAAAAAATATTTTGAATATATGAACAAACTTGGGAAATTTTGGCACGAGCGATTGAAAAAAGAAGCAAGTGAAAAATTGTCCAAATTTACAAAAATCATAACAGGAGAAGTTGAAGCTCCAAAATGCTATACAAAAGGCGAAGCTAAAAGAGATGACAAAAGGCATATATTTTTTCTTTATCATAATCGTAATGGTTTTAAACTTCTATATATGCTATCACATGAAGCAAAAGCAAAGTGGCGTGAGGTTATGGATAAAAGATCAGAAAAAGAAATAGGTGATGAAATATATACAAGAACCCCATTGGACATCCAGATAAGGATTCTTGAAGGAAAATTTTGGACTTTAAAAGATGCTGTTGCCTATAATGAGCATGAAAAACGAAATTTTGCAGAAAAAGAAATATCCAAATTAATTCCCGAGGTCATAATATGATGCTAACATCAATAAGAGGCGGGCAAATGCCCGCCACCTCTTCAATAAAGAAATATCACCAACCAAGCTTCAAAGGGAATGATGTAGAAAAACCAGCCCAAAAAGACAAAAAAGAATGCATGACAACAGAACAACTCCCCTGGGCTCTGGGTGGCAACAAATAGAGGTGCAGCGGCGGTAAAATATGCTGTATCTATTCTATAACTAAATCTTTTACAAATACATAGCTGAGACAAATCCTGTACTCCAACAATTTTGAAGGTTGAACCCACCGCAAAGACCATCAACATCAAGTGCTTCACCAATAAAGTATAAACCTTTTATAGTTTTACACTCAAGTGTTCTGGGGTTAATTTGGTTTAAATCAACTCCGCCTGCTGTCACAACCTCACCTTGTTTTATTGTATCAATAATATTTAACTCAAACTCACAAAATAAAGAAGCTATTCTTTCTTTTAGAGTTTTATTTGCATCAATATTTTTAATATTTATAGGAAAATTATACACACTAAAAATTGTGTTTACAAAAGATTTAGGAAAATAATAAGATAATGTATTAATTAAAAGTTTTCCTGGTGACTCTTTGATTTTTGTATTTAACGCTTTAATAAATTGTCTTTTATCAACATTAGCAAAATTTAACTTAACAGTGTAAGGCATTTCTTCATATGCCATATAAGAAGACAACTTATATATTAAAGGTCCTGTTAAAGCTTTATGTGAAAACATAATGTCATCATTAATATCAAGATTTTTATATTTTAAATTCACATTTTTTATACTAACCCCAGGTATTCTATATAAAAAATCTTCTTTTACCTTTAATGCGCAAAGTGCCGGTTTTGTTGGAACCATATTTAACTTTAAACCCTTTAAAATAGTTTTTAAATTACTTTTTCCACCAATAGCAACAATAACTTTATCAAATATGTGTTCATCATTGACATTAAAAGACAAATCCTCATATAATGAAACATGTCTAATCCTTTTTTTAATGACTTTAATTCTTGTTGTTTGAGCTATTTTTTTTAATAATGCCTGTCGAATATCATTTGCATTATTTGAAATAGGAAACATACGATTGTCATCTTGAGCATATAGCTTTATACCAAGTTTTTCAAAAAAATTAATTGTGTCATTAACACTAAACCGTGCAAAAACAGAATACAAAAATTTGTTTCCACGTGGATAAAATTTGGTTAATTCTTTAAAATCAGGCTCATTGTATGTAATGTTACATCGTCCATTACCTGTTTGAAGAAGTGTTTTTAATATGTCGCCTTTTTCAAAAATAGTAACGTTGTAATTTTTTTGCGCTGCAAATATCGCTGCCATAACTCCTGAAGGTCCACCGCCAATAACAGCAATTTGAGGATAGTTAATTTGGGCTTGTATATCTTGTTCCATATAAGTATACATCTTCTAATGTCTCCAGATTATAATACATTTCTTCAAGCGTAATATTAAATTTAGGATGTTTATAATCAGCGATTAACTCAAGTAAAGGTACAAGAACAAACGCTCTTTTATGCATGTATTTATGAGGGATTGTTAAATCAGGTTCATTTATAATTAAATCATCATAAAAAATAATATCAATATCAATAATGCGGCTTGACCATTTGGGGGTATTTTCATCACGTATGCGTCCTAACATTTTTTCAACTTCAAAACAAGCATTTAATAACTCTTTTGGTGATAATTTTGTGCTTATTTCAATACAAGCATTAATAAACCATTCCTGCTCTTTATTTCCCCAGGGCTCTGTTTCATAAAAAGCCGAAGTTCTTATAACTTTAATATTGTAATTTGAAGATAAAATGCTTACGGCACGTTGGATATTTCCCAATCTGTCGTTCATATTAGACCCAAGTGATAAGTATGCTATTGGCATTTTATTCCTTTATTTAATAACAATATTAACAAGTTTTTTAGGCACAACAATGGTTTTAACTATTGTTTTACCGTCAATAAATTCTTTTATTTTTGGACTTTCAAGTGCTTTATTTTTTAACTCATCTTCACTAGCCTGTGATGAAACGGAAATTTTATCGCGTAATTTACCGTTTATCATAACAACAAGTGTTATATCATTCATTTGAGTTAGGTTTTCATCATATTTTGGCCACTCAAGTTGATGAATAGAACCTTTGCCGCCAAGATTCTGATATAATTCGTCTGACATATGAACACAAACCGGTGACATAAGTTTTAATAATGTTATTAAAGCGAAACTCAAAACATTATTGTCAATTTCTTCGGTATTTAAATAGTCGTAAATTGAATTAACAAACTCACGATATTTTGAAATAACAGTATTAAACTGAAACTCATGTTCAATATCGGAAGTTATTTTTTTAATAGCTATATTAGTTAATCTTACTAATTTGTCACTATCTTTTGATAAATTCTCAAAGTCTATTTTATAATCTAAATTAATTCTATTTTGGTTTTGGTAATATAATTTCCAAACTCGGTTTAAAAATTTATAACAACCTTCAACGCCTGCATCAGACCAATCAAAATCGCGTTGTGGAGGTGAATCAGATAAAATAAAGAGCCTAGCTGTATCAGCACCATAATTTTCAAATATTTCATCAGGATCTACAGTATTGCCCTTTGATTTTGACATTTTTGACCCGTCTTTTAAGACCATGCCTTGAGTAAGCAGATTTTTAAACGGTTCATCAGAACTTAAGAATCCCATATCACGAAGTGCTTTTGTAACAAAGCGGGAATAAAGCAAATGTAAAATAGCATGTTCAATTCCACCAACATACTGGTCAACATTCATATATTTGTCCACAAGTTCTTTCTCAAAAGGTTTTTTGTCATTTTTAGGGTCACAATACCTTAAATAATACCAGCTTGAACACATAAATGTATCCATTGTATCTGTTTCTCTTTTAGCTTTTTTACCGCATTTTGGGCAAGTTGTATCGATGAAAGTTTTTGAAGTTGTAATTGGTGAACGTCCAACAACTGAAAAATCTACATCTTCAGGTAATAAGACAGGTAATTGGTCTTCAGGTACAAGTTGAATACCGCAATCTTCACAATATACAACAGGTATTGGTGCGCCCCAATACCTTTGACGTGAAATTAACCAATCACGTAAACGATATTGTGTTTTTGCTTCACCATAACCTTCTTTTATTGCTTTTTGAGTTATTTTTTCTTTTGCTTCAATATTATTTATACCGTTAAACTCACCTGAATTTATTAAAATGCCTTCATCTGAATAGACTGCATTTTTACAATCACTTGGGTTATCAGGGTTTTGAATGACTACTTTTAAAGGTAAATTATATTTTTTAGCAAAGTCAAAATCGCGTTCATCATGTGTGGGCACTGCCATAACAGCACCAGTACCATATTCAACAAGAGCATAATCAGCAGCATAAAGAGGAACTTCTTCACTATTAAAAGGATTTATAACATAAGTACCAAGTTTTACACCTGTTTTTTCCCTTGCTGTAGACAATCGTTCAATTTCGGTTAAGCGTTTAGCATTTTTACGATAATTTTCAACAGCTTCTTTATTTTCATCTGTTGTCAATTTTTCAATATCTTTATACTCAGGCGCCACAACAACATAAGTCACACCGTAAACAGTGTCGGGTCGGGTGGTGTATACTTTTACCGATAAATTTTCTTCGCCTTTAACTTTAAAATCAATTATTGTACCATTTGATTTACCTATCCAATTTTTCTGCATAAGTTTGACATTTTCGCCCCAACCGTCAAGTTTATCGATACTTTCTAGAAGTTCCTGGGCGTATTCTGTTATTTTTAAAAACCATTGAGATAAATATTTTTTCTCAACAATTTCATTGCATCTCCAGCATTTCCCGTCAATCACCTGTTCGTTTGCAAGAACGGTTCCACATTTATTACACCAATTAACAGCAGCTTCGCTTTTATAAGCAAGTCCTTTTTTATAAAATTGTTGGAATAAATATTGAGTCCATTTGTAATAATCAGGCAAACAAGTAGTAACTTCGCGTTCCCAATCGTACATTAAGCCTAAATTATTTAACTGTTCTTTCATATAAGCAATATTTTTTAAAGTCCAATCTTTTGGATTTGCACCTTTTTGTATTGCTGCATTTTCAGCAGGCAAACCAAAACTATCCCATCCCATAGGATGAAGAACGTTATAACCTTGCATTTTTTTAAACCGAGCAATAACGTCAGTTATCGTATAATTTCTCACATGTCCCATATGCAGTCTTCCAGATGGATATGGAAACATAGATAAGGCATAATATTTTGGTTTTGACAAATCATTTTGTGTTTTGTTTATTTTTAATTCATCCCAAAATTTTCTTTGAGCCTTTTCTATTTTTTGTGGGAAATATAACTGTTCAATCACGATTTAACACCCTCTTTTTATAATAAAATTCATAATATTATTTTACTATAAAATATAAAATTTGACAAAAAAAAGCCGCTTTTTATATTTAAAGCGGCACTTAAGACTTGGGGAGGAGGTGTAAAGCAAAAATGCCTTACATTTAATTTATCGGCATATTATTTAAAATATTTTATACATATATAAAAATATCGTCTAAATGTACTAAATAAAAAATTTGAGTTATAATAAAAAGAGCGTAAGCCGTATGGAAAACAAGATCCAGTTTCAGGTTTTGTTTGAAACAATTAATGAGCGACGTAGGAAAGACGCCCGAAAGAAATGAGGGCGGATGTCACAGGCGGAAAAAAAGGCGTAAGCCGTGCGAAAAACAACGCAACAATCAGGGAAATTCATAAAAAAGGAAACACATTGATTGAACTTCAACGCTTATACAGGGGAATACGTTAAAAAGGAAACGAAAGTATTAAAAATGAAAACAATAATGTTGAAAATAGCATTAAATGCATATAATATATTTTATGCACTCCGTGCAGGGTTACTTTTGGTGCCAAAAGTAACCAAAACCGCAACCCGACTTGCCGCTCATATTCTCACTAAGCTCAACTTAAACAGCCTTAACTCGCGCTTCGCGCTCAGACAGACGGCTGCTTGACGTTGTTTCACTAAGTGATAATTATTCGCGGCTGCAAATGGGTTACATTTGTTGAATTTATAACACATACGATAAACAACGCAACAATCAGGGAAATTCATAAAAAAAGGAATTTAGGAGAAAAAGATGTTTGATAACTTGTCACAAAAATTACAGGAAATTGTTCAAAAAGCACAGGGAAATGATAAATTGACCGATGAAAATATGCAGGATGCATTGCGTGAAATAAGACGCTCTTTGCTTGAAGCGGATGTAAATTTAAAAGTTGTGAAATCTTTTATTTCAAAGATTAAAGAAAGAGCTATTGGTGAACAAGTAATTACATCTGTTAATCCTGGGAATATGCTCGTTAAGATTGTAAATGATGAGTTAAAATTAGTTCTTGGTAATGAAAATACTCCACTTAATTTAAAAAAACATCCTTCAATAATTATGATAATGGGGCTTCAAGGTTCAGGAAAGACGACTACTTGTGCAAAACTTGCTTTAAAGCTAAAAAAAGAAGGAAAAACAAGCTTGCTAATTGCTGCTGATGTTTATCGACCTGCAGCGCAACATCAACTTGAAGTTCTTGCTAAACAAATTGAAACTAATTATTTTTCAATTGAAGATTCAAAAGATGTAAAAGAGATTGTTAAAGAAGGTATTGATTTTGCAAAAGAAAAAAATATAGATGTTATAATAATTGATACAGCAGGACGGTTGCAGCTTGATTCAGATATGATGGCTGAATTAATGATTATAAATAATATGTTTGAAATTGATGAAAAATTACTTGTGATTGATTCAATGATAGGCCAAGAAGCTGTTAACGTTGCAAGTGATTTCGATAGTCAAATTGGTATAACCGGTATTATACTAACAAAACTTGATGGTGATACTCGCGGTGGTGCTGCATTAAGCGTTGTATATTGTACAAATAAACCAATAAAATTAACAGGTAATGGTGAAAAACTCGATGCGTTGAATGATTTTTATCCAGACCGCATGGCATCAAGAATCTTAGGAATGGGTGATGTAGTTTCTCTTGTTGAAAAAGCCAAGGAAGTGTTTGATGCTAAAGAATCAAAAGAATTAGAAAAAAAATTGCGAAAATCGGGATTTACTTTTAATGATTTTTTGAAAATGAAAAAACAAATGAAAGCCTTTGGCTCAATTGGTAATCTTTTATCTATGCTTCCAATACCAAATTTGAATAAAGATATGAAAGATTTAATATCGCATGAAGGAGAAAAACAATTAAATAAAATTGAAGTTTTTATTAGCTCAATGACACCATTTGAACGTGAAAATCCTGATGTTATTAATGTAAGCAGGAAAAAAAGAATTGCAAAAGGCTCCGGGTTAAGCATTAATGAAGTTAATGATTTTATAAATCAGTTTAATATGATAAGAAAGATGATGAAAGGGATTCCTGGCTTAACTAAAAAATTTAAAAATGCAAAAGGTAGATTTCATCCAAACATGCTTAATAAATTTTAATAATATTTTTGCAATTATATTATTGACTTTATTTTGATTTTGCATTATTTTAGTATAATTGTAGTAAATAGTGAGAATGATTATTATGAAAATACGGTATAGGAATATTATTTTAGCTCAAAATGATAAAACTATAAAAAAAAATGAACATAGTAAAGATAATCTTATTGATGAAAGTTATAAACCTTTAACTCCAATAAATGCAAATCAATTGGGAATATATAAATCATTATTAAATAAAAAGGATTTGTCATTTGGGATGAAAAGATTGAATATTAATAGTGCGTTTGGTACTGACCTTGAATACTTGTTAGTGAAAGCTCCTAAGAAACGTTTAAGTATGTTGACGGAACGTTTAAAGCATATTAATAGCTTTAGAGATGAATTTATAAAGCGTAATAATATAGTCATTGATTATTGTGCAAAATTTATATCAGGTGAAGAACTTGAAAACCTTGATACGAATGAGAAATTTGAAAGATATATTAATTCTCAAGAAAAAGAACCTGATATTGATAATGTTAATAATATTTTAGATGTTTGCAAAAATAAATTATATGAGCAAATTGATGGAAAGTATGAATATATAAAGGAAGAGCTACCATCAACTTCAAGTGAAATAAACTTAGGAATATTTATTTTAAGGAAACATCTTATAGATACTAATAGTGTATTGAGAAACATTCATAGTTGTGTTAAATTGCCAAAAGCAAAAGAACTTGGATTTCAACATTATCTTCAGAGAACTTTGTTTAACGAATTATTGATGCATGATGCATATTTAGAAACCGGAAAGCCACGAAGAGAAATCGCGGAGGGACGTATTAATCTTTTAAAAGTATGTGCATACGCTATTATAAGCTCTATAGAAAAAGATACTTTTTTTGACAATTTGGAAAATAAAGATGAGATGATTAATATTCCTCCAAAAATATTGAATATTTTAAGAAGTTCTGAAATTGTACTTTCAGATTTTGATAAAGAAGATGCGTTAGTGGAGCACTATTACTCCCCTCTAATAAACGCTATTGCTATTTCTACTTATCAAGATTTACAAATTAGATTGTTAGAAAAACATTTAGAAAATGTCCAAAAAATTGAAGAGGAACAGTTAAAACAATCTATTATAATTGATGAAGATTTAATTGATAATAAAGAATCAAATTGTAAGAAATCAGACAAACAAATAAATAAAAAACTTAAAAAAAAGAAAAAATTTAAAAATAATTATTTATTAAAAGAATTAAAAACGCTAAAAGAAGCAAAAGTTTCAAAAAAAGATGAAAAAGTTTATAGTCAACAAATAGAATTGAAAGAAAGTGAAAATACAACGATATCAGAAGATAATTGTATTTCAAACGATATACAAAGTTATGTAGATTTAAATAAAGAATTTAAACTAATAGGATTGGCTCTTGATAATAATTTGGAAGAGCTAGATGATAAAAAATTATTTTCTGAACCCGATATTTATGATGAGCATGAAAGATATTTAGCCAATCGAGAACTTGTATCTATTTTCTATCAAGGATTGCTTTCAGATAATGATTTTGATACAAATATTTCAAAACTAATAAATTCAGATAAAAATTTGTCCAGCAATCAACATTTTGTTGGTGCTTTTTTGAGCCGTATAAAACAGAGACAATCTAATTTAACCTTGAAAGCTTGTATAGATATTTTAAAAGATATTTTAAATGAAGGAGTTTTGGTTCATTTATTAACTAAAGCTTATAATGCTAAACTTAATATTTATTCACCAAAGCATAAATTATTGATTCCTTTTGAAATTAATGACGGAAAAATTTATTTAAAGACATTACTTGATTTTCAAGATGAAAATTTAAGGAAAAACAAATATGTTTCAAATCCTCATAGTAAAAAACTTAGTAGTTATAGCACCTTGAATACATTCCATAATAATTTAATAAGTAATAAAAATATTCCGACATTTTTATTTAGAAAATTAATTAGTTATGGAATTAAGCCAATAGAAAATTTATACCAAAAACAACATTAAATATTAATATTCAATATTTATTTGTGAGAATTGAACTATTTTATTTTTGCCACGTTTTTTAGCATTATAAAGTGCATGTTCTGAATATCGAATTAAAGTATTGGCTGTTTCTTCAACATTTTTTAAGAAAGGATAAGATGAAATGCCGCCTGAAATTGTAATTTGATGTCTTTCTTCTTCACCTGATGGTATGAATTCCATTTTTTCTATTTCACGACGAAAGC
Source organism: uncultured bacterium (assembly GCA_900553845.1). Classification (GTDB taxonomy): domain Bacteria; phylum Cyanobacteriota; class Vampirovibrionia; order Gastranaerophilales; family Gastranaerophilaceae; genus UMGS1477. The sequence continues at coordinate 1,532 of USEW01000015.1, read as the reverse complement.
GTTCAGCAAATATATAAGCGTTATCTTCATTTGTATCAGGTAATATTATTACAAATTCCTCATCACCATAACGAGTTAAAATATCTTCCTTCCGTATAAAACTTTTTAGCATTTCAGCTATTTTTTTTAATAATACGTCACCCCACTCATAACCATACATATCATTTACTACTTTAAAATAATCTATATCCAAAAGTAAACAGGATACTTTTGATTCGTGCCGTTTAGCACGTGACATTTCTGCTTCAAGTCTGTCCTGAAGATATTTCCTATTATATAATCCGGTTAATTCATCGGTTGTTGATACAAGTTTTATTTTTTCTATTAATTCTTTTATTCTAACTAAATTACATACTTTTAATAAAAATTCTCTTTCAATTGAAATATTTTTTAAAAAGTCATATGAGCTTCCACGTATTATAACTTGTGAAGTATAATCACAGTTTAATACAAGAGTTGGCGCAGCCATTTTATTTACCATTGTTATTTCTTTTGTTTTGTATTCATCTAAATTTAAAATAATTAATGAGGGATTATATCTTTTTGCTTCACTAATTTTTTCAACATTTAATGTACGGACATCATAATCTTCATTTGTTTTTAAGATATTTTCTAGACTAGTACTATTATTACCACTTTCATCAAAAATTATAATATTTTTCATATAAACCCGCCTTTATTAAATTTAATTTCTTCTCTTATTTTAACAAATTTAAAAAAAAAGTCTATATTAAATTCTATTGCTATAAAAAAATTGCTTTTGTTTTATTTTTTTATTACTATATTAGTATTACACTGTAAGAAACTCGGAATATATAAATAATGAATATTATTAATGCAGAGCAAAAAACAAGTTTTGTTGTTCAAACTAAAGTTGGAAAGAAAAAAGAACATGATAATGTAAAATATTTTGAGAAAAATCCAAATGTACAAATATTATATAAAGATTTAAAATCCGAATATTTTAATAGTCAAAAATATGCAATTAAAAGACAAAAATCAAGTTCTAGTGATATTTCTTTTAAAAGCCATGTTTATTATCATCCTTCTATTTATAAAACGACTGATAATGTCATGAATGATAATAAAAAATTTAATTATATATTGCAAGCGATATTTGAATGTTATCTTGAATTTTTTCAATTGAGAGGTATTGATGTTGATAATGCAGATATAGTAACTTTATGCAATTATAGTTTTTTAGAGTTAGAAAAAAGTAGGACAAATTTCGAAAAAGCAATTGAATACAATGACGGTTTTAAACAACTACAAAAAGGAAAAAATGATTCTGTTAAAAAATATAATAAATAAAAACATAGATGTTCTAAAAAAGGATAAAATTAGCAAATCTAATGAGTTAATAAAATTTAAAGACTTAATACAAAATGAATTGTCAACAGAATCTTTTATGAATGACCCATTTTCTTGCTTAAGTCTGTTTATAGATTATTATCCTAAAATGTTAACAATACATGACAATATTTCAAAAATAATTATTTTAGATTATATGAAAAAGAATAAGGCTGCTTTTA
>USEW01000014.1 GCA_900553845.1 uncultured bacterium | reverse complement strand
TTATTATGGATTATACAAATTATTGCAGCTATTTTACTTATTGTATTTGTTCTTCTGCACTCTCCAAAAGGTGATGGACTTGCTTCAATGGGCAGCGCTTCACAGCTTTTTTCATCTCAAAAAAATGCTGAAAAAGGGTTGAATAAAATTACAATGTACATTGCTTTAACTTTTTTAATATGTGCTTTTTTAACAGGATTTAAAATTTTTCACGGATAAAAATAAAAACTTGATAATATAATTATTTAGGATTATTACAAAATTTATTATGAAAATAATCTTGTTCTAAAAGGTTCGTTTTCTAAAACATCAGATTAGTTGTCACAACCATTATACACCCTTGAAATGATAGGCAAAATGTCAGCTGATGAGTATTTACAAAATTAGTCGATGATTATTGAACAACTAAAGATAGCTTTATAGTTTTTTATTAAAATCTTTTTTATTTGCACCCAAACGAGGATTGCCCTTCTATTCAAACTTAGCGATAGACGTTGTGTGACAATAAACGGAAATCATGTTTTTATTGAAGATTAAAAAGATAGTTATTAAGTATTTTATAAGTAATAGTCAAAAGTTATAAAATGTGCTAATATAAATTTGATAGAAAAAGAAAAAATGAGGAGTAGTCAAAAATGGCAAGAGTAATCCGTCCTACATACGCAATACGTTGTGTTAATTCAAGCTGTCGTGAGTTATTTGAAGTTGTAAAACTTGAACCCGGTCAACAACAGGAAGTTGTATGCCCAAAATGCGGTGAACACTATATTTACCCGCCAATTGAAATTGATGAAGAGAATGAAAACAACAACTAAAACTAATGTTTTTTGATAATAACAACAAACGTTACAATCTTTTTAGTTCATATTTAAAGAAAAAATTTAATGAAAAAGTATACAAAGTGACGCTTGATGCAGGGTTTAATTGCCCGAATAGAGACGGCACGTTATCAAATGTTGGTTGTATTTTTTGTGACGAATCCGGTAGTTTTTCTCAAGCACATTCAAATAAACTTAATATTGAAAACCAACTTGAAGTTGGTATGGAGACACTTAAAAAAAGGTTTAAAGCAAACAAGTTTTTAAGTTATTTTCAAGCTTATTCAAATACATATAAACCGTTCAATGAGCTAAAAATACTATACGATAAAGCGTTAACCCCAAATAATGTAGTGGGTTTATCAATAGGAACAAGACCTGATTGTGTTGATGATGAAAAGCTTGATTTGATTGCTTCATATAACAAAACTAAAGAAGTTTGGCTTGAGTTTGGACTTCAAACTGCTAATGATAAAACATTAAAGATGATAAACCGCGGTCACGATTATAAATGTTTTGAAAATGCATTCTTAAAAGCAAAAGAACGTAATATAAATGTTTGCGTGCACGTTATTTTAGGATTAATGAACGAAACATATGATGACATAATGCACACCGCTAAAACATTAGCAAAACTTAATGTTGACGGTATAAAATTTCATATGTTGTGTGTTTTAAAAAATACACCGCTTGAAAAAATGTATAATAAAAATAAATTTAAACTTTTAAATGAAGATGAATATATTAATTTAGTATGTGATTTTCTAGAAGTTTTACCACCAAAAACCACGATTCATCGTATAGCTGGCAATGGGTTAAATAGATTGCTTATTGAACCAAAGTGGATAATGAACAAATTTGAAACGCTAAATAAAATTGATAAAACACTTGAAAAACGAAATTCATATCAGGGAATAAATTATCAATGATTGAAAATACTTATATACATATACCGTTTTGCAAGTCAAAGTGTAAATATTGCTCTTTTGTTTCATATTGCAACTTTAAATATGTTGATTATTATTTTGAATCGTTAAAAAAAGAGATAAATCATTATTATAAAAACGAAGTACAAAAAACGATTTATATAGGCGGAGGCACACCATCAAGCATTGATTTAAACAAAATTAATGAAATTATTGAAATGTTTCAATTTTATGAAAACGATTGTGAAATAACAATTGAAATAAACCCAAATGATGTATGTGAAAATTATCTACAAGAACTCAAAAACACAAAAATAAACCGTATAAGCTTAGGTGTGCAGAGTTTTAATGAAGATATTTTAAAAACAATAGGCAGATGTCATACTGGTTTTGAAGCAATTAATACCATAAAAAAAATCAATGAAGCGGGGTTTAAAAATATAAGTTTGGATTTTATTTATGGATTACCAAATCAGACTTTAGCCACTTTTAAAAACGACTTAGAACTTGCTGTAAAACTTGATGTCACTCATATTTCGCTATACGGATTAAAAATTGATGAAGGATGTTATTTTTATAATCATAAGCCGCAAAACTTGATAAGTGAGGACGAGCAGTCAGTTTACTATAATTATGCAGTTTCTTTTTTGAATAAAAACGGGTTTAACCAATATGAGATATCAAATTTTTCAAAAGAGAATTATTTTTCAAAGCATAACATAAACTACTGGAATTGTGGCAGCTATTATGGTTTTGGGGCTGCAGGCTGTGGATATGACGGGAAAAAAATAAGATATCAAAACAAAACAGGTTTAAAAAAATATATTGAAAATCCTTTTGAAAAAGAAATGGAAGAAGTTTTGACAGATGAAGATAGATTGTATGAGGCAATAATTTTGGGATTTAGAATGGTTTTGGGTGTTGATGTTAAAAAGATTAACTCTCAATTTAATATTGATTTTGAAAAAAAATACATAAAACTATTAGAAAAATTTAAAAGGTACATAAAAAAAAATAAATACGGCAACTATTATTTAACAAAAGACGGTTTTCTTCTTTCAAATTGTATCTTAAGCGAATTTTGTGACGACTAGAAAATTATTGTATAAATATAAAAAATAGAGTAGAATAGGATTATGAAAAAAACGGAAACGAAGGTTGGAGAATGTCACAATGATTGAGGCAGTGTCAAGGTTGAACTTGAAAGCGTAAGCCAAAGCGAAGTTTAAATTTGTCTGATGCGAAGGCAGCAGCAAAATTTAAACGAAGTCTATTAATGCCGCCGTAGGAAAGACGCCCGAATAGAATGAGGGCGGATACCACAGGCGGTAATAAGAAAAAATTGAGTAGGTTTATTGAAAAAGAGAAAGAATTATATATAAAAAGTTTAATAACGTTAAGAAGTAATCTTATAACGGTTATGATAGTAATTACATCGGGCATTGTAGGATTATTTTTAGCGAATATATCAACAATAAAGTTGGTAATCTTGTTAATAATAGGCATATATTTTTCATTAATATTTTTAACAAATTTGATATATGTACATAATGAAATACGAAGGAGAACAATAAAATGAATTTAGAACTTGTAACAAATATACTCCAGGGTATATCACTTGTAGTTCTTGTTGTGATGTTAACAAGAGTGTCAATGAGCTTCAATCCAAAATATGATAAAAAAAATTAAAAGCGAAGGTTGGAGAATGTCACAATGATTGAGGCAGTGTCAAGGTTGAACTTTCTTTGGTATGATTGAGTAGGTTTATATCATTTGCAAAGCTTCCTCAACGAGTTTTAGCTGAGATGTAATACTAGCATCGACAATTCCTGATGTTGTTTTCACGATAACCCCGCCTTCTTGCACTTCGTCATCTTCAATAACATTAACTTTTGCTTCAATATTATTTATTTTTATTATTTCACTTAACCTATCCTTGACCTGGTTTAAATCTCTTTTTGAAACTATTAGTGTTATTTTATGTTCATCTTTTGAAACTTCACCAAGTACTTCATTAATCATATTAATTATTGTTTCAGTGTTTGTTTGAAGTTCTGATTTTATTATTTTTTTTGCAATGTTAAGTGAAATTGATAATATATCTTCAGACAATTTGTTATAAGCATCGTTTTTTGCATTATAAAATACATTTAATGCTTCTTTAAATTCAGCTAAGACATTTTTTGCATCATTAATTCCTTCATTATAGCCGTCTTCCCTGGCTTGTTTTTTTATGAGGTTAGCTTCTTCATGCGCACGTGAAACAAGATTTCTTTCGTCAATTCTGCGATATCCTCGTCTGCGGTCGCCGCGGCGTCTTTCTTCGCGCTGTTCAAAATCAATTTCATCGAGGTTAATGCCGTTAAATTCGTTTTCTTCTTCAATATGACGATTTTCTGTATTTTTATTAGCTTTATTACTGCTTTGATTGTTATCATTCCCGGAATTATGAACATCGATGTTCTGCTGAGGGTTATTATCTGCTTTTTTTTTCTTTTTCTTTATTATCATGCGAATTGTTCTTTCATATGTTTAGAGATTATTGCACTTATGGTTGATGGTAAGGATGGCTTTTCATCGTTTAGAATATCTACCATAAATTTTTGGACATTGGTACGTTCTTTATCAATAGCATCCATAAATTTATTTTTATCAACATCTTTTATAATAGCCGAAAGCTCATTGAGTTCGCGGTTGGCAACTTCTTCGGGTTTTGGCTTAGCAGGTTTGCAGAATGTCTTTTTTATGTCGCATAGTTGCTTCATAAGCTCTTCTTTTTTGAAGTTTTTTTCAAGGTCAGGCATTTCCATATATTCGTTTAATATTTTATTATCTGACTCGGAGAATTTTTTAACGATTGAATCAATTTTATTTTTAGGAAGGCGTTTAAGGACAATAGCAAAGCTTGCCAGTTTGAGAAGTTTTGAATCTTCAAGAACTGTTCCATATTTTTCCTCTTGCATTTGTTTGGCCATTGTATCAATATTTGACTGTTTCAAGGCGTTTTCAGCCACATCTTGAAGCAGCATACCTCTGTCTAAAAAATCTTTTATAGTGGCTTCAAATGTTTTTTTAACATGTGCTTCAACAAGCATTATAACCTGGTCTTGGTTTAACCCACGGAGTATTGACTGTTTTGCTATTTCAAAAATTGTGAACGCTATTTTCTGTAGTATTGATTCACGATACTGTATAGGCAAATTTGCCCTTAAAATGTCAATTGATTTATGGAATGTCCATTCACCAATAAACTGGACTATCATAAATGCTTGTTCGGCAGTAAAATTCAAAGAAGGGTCGTCGTTTAATGCACTTCCTGCTAGGGTACAGAATTTATAGATAATATCAATAATAAACTCTCGATGCTTACCTGTAATATCTTGCGGGATAAGTTCAACAGCCTGGTTTGACAGTTCTTTTGAAAATTCTTCGTATTGAAATCCTTCAATTGCCATTTTTTATCCTATAACTATTTTTTACTTTTCTATCCAGCTTTTAATATTTTCTTCCAATTCATCATCATCAGAATCAAGTAAACCTGAAGTAATATCCTGAATTACATCATCGACTGTTTCAACCGCATTATTATTTGCCGGCATAGCAGCCATTTGCTGGGGAATCTGAGCCAAAGCTTTTTCATGGTCTTGTTTAAGTTTAAGGTTCTCCTGCTCAAGTTGAGCCTGTTTTGCTTTTAATTCACGTGTTTCATTTCCAAAACCTTTCATTAAAGCTTCTTGCTGTTGGGTCCACTGGCTGAGCATTTTCATCTGCTCTTCCTGTTCTCTTGAGGATTTGTTTATTATTGAAGATAATATACCCAATCCACCAAGCAATCCGCCGACAAGTAGAACAATTGCAATCCACCATGGGTTTCCTGATTCATCAGGTGTAGGAAGACTTGTTGGTTTATCCTGGGCTAGATATGGGTCAGCGGGGTCAGAAAAAGCGATTGTTACATTTTCTACCTTTACCTTGGGACTAGCAGCATCAGCAACGAGCTGTTTAAACTCATCAAGTGATATTGTAGGAGGGATACGTCCTTCCTCAACCGTTACGGCTATTGATATTTCTTCAACTACGCCTGATTTTATATATTCGTTAGTTTGTGTCTTACTTACGCCATATTGGGTTTCTTTTGCAACACGGGAGTAGTTTCTGTTCTGGCTTGCGCTTGAACCCGTTTGCGGTAAACCATTTGGCACATATAAACTTACAGCATTCACGCCTGATGATGTATCCCTTGATTGGTCTCCAAGCCCCTCTTGAAATATCTGCTCACTTGTAGCAGCTTTATTTACAGGGTCATATGTAATGCTTTGACGCTCAACTGGTACCTCACGTAACGATGTTGAGACTGTTACAACATAATTTCCTTTACCAAGCAATCTATCCAACTGTGCTTGCACTTTTGACTGCATATATTTATCATTTTCTTCAATTTTTGCAAGCCTGTTATCATCAGCACTTTCAATTGTGGTATAAACATTACCGTTTGTATCAGTTATTGAAATATTTTCATGCGTCAAGCCAGCAACCGAACCTAAAAGCAAATTTGTAATTGCCTTCACTTTGGTTTTATCAAGCCTATCTCCGCTTGGTATAGTCAATTGAACTGTTGCTGTTGTCGGTTTTTGCATTGAAGCAAACATTGATTGTTCTGGTATTGAGATAAATACACTTGCATTTTCAATAGGTGGGATTTTGCGTATTAATCTTGATAATTCGCCGTTAACTGCACGGATTAAACGTATACGTTTGTCTTCTTTTGTTGAAGTAAAATCACCTTTATCAAAAACCTCCAAACCAACATTTTGGTCCATAAGTCCGCTTTTTACAATGGCAAGCAATGCCCTATCGCGTTCTGACATTTTATATTCGGCAAGATATATTGTTGATTTTGAACCATCCATCCGTCTTTGTGCGTTTATCCCTTCACGTGCAAGTAAAGCCTGTATTTCAATAGCCTTACCTAAATTATCAGTTGAAAGCAAATCAAGCGGTTCTTTTATAGTAGCTTCTTTTTTTATTTTCTCGCCACGTTCCCCACCGCCAGAGCCGCCTGAAGAGGATGCAAGAACAATTACAAGAATAAGTATAACAACAAGGATAACAACACCTGCTATTATCCCAATTAACATACCTTTATTTTTAAGAAGTTCCTGAAAATTCATATATTATTTTTATTTTTATCCTCAAGTCAATATCTAATTTTTTGCCCCCACTTTTATTATACTATGTTTTTTTAAAAAATGATGTCTATAGTTGAATTTGCATTATTTTTTCATACGTTTGAAGTACTTTTGTTGCTGCTGTCGTAGCAATTGTTATACCCATATCAGCTTTTGACAAAGCAATCATTACATCATGAATATCATATTCGCTTGAACCGCGCATAATACTATTTAACATTTCATCTGGTGCATTAAGCTCTTGGTTTATGCCGTTTGCCATATCTGTCATTACATCTTTAAAGCTTGTCTTTTCTGTCTCATTTATCAGGTTAAACGTGTTATTATTACCTGATATATTGCTTATATGTCCGGTTTCAATATTTTTCCCAAACGGATTAACGCTATTTGTAAACATACAGTACTCCTTTTTATATAACTGGCTGCTGCCTGACAATTTTTGTTTTCATCCACCAATGTGGAATAAATTCAACATGTGCAAACCATATGCAGCTTGGAATAAGCAGTGCTTAATGAAACATTGTCAGGCAGCCTTCTGTTTGAGTGCGAAGCACGAGTTAAGGCTGTAGGGTTGAGTTTAGTGAGAATGTGAACGACAAGTGGGTTGCGGTTTTGGTTACTTTTGTCTCCAAAAGTAACCCTGTCCGGAGGATATAAGGTTTATTATTTGCATTTTTAATATTAATTAATATATTCATTTACTTTTTCCTTTTTCATTCCTCGTTTATTGTGACAAAACTATGTCCTATAATCGGCATTTATTTTTACATATTCATAACTTAAATCACAACCCCAGCCACAAATGGTTTCTTCATTGGCTTGATTTAAGTCAATATCAATTTTTATCTCCTTATCTTTTAATATTTTTAAAGCGGCTTTTTCATCAAAATTTAATGGCTCTCCGTTTTGGAATAGAACTATATCACCTGCTTTATTACAAAAACTTATTGTTATTTTATTCTGGTCAAACCCAACACCGGTTGCTCCCATAGCAGATAATATCCGTCCCCAGTTTGCATCACAGCCAAAAAATGCTGTTTTAACAAGGTTTGAGTTTATTATAGATTTGCATAAAATCTTTGCTTCATTTTTATTTCTTGCATTTTTAATATTAACTTCCAAAAATTTTGTTGCACCCTCACCATCTTTAACAATCATTTTTGCTAAAGAAACACATACATAATCAAGCGCTTTTTTAAATATTTTGTAATTTTCATCCTCTTTTTCAATTTTATAGTTTAAAGCTTCACCATTTGCCATAATAACGGCCATATCATTTGTTGATGTTTCTCCATCAACCGATATCATATTAAAACTTGAATTAACAGCATCTTTAAAAGCTTTGTCAAGAAGTTTTTTTGATATATTGCAATCTGTAGTTATAAAACCTAACATTGTTGCCATATTTGGATGTATCATGCCTGAACCTTTTGATATACCGCCTATTTTTATAATAGTATTGTCTTTTAGTTTAACTTTAACGGCTATTTCCTTAATAAAAGTATCAGTTGTCATAATAGCTTCTGCACAATCTTTTGCACCTTTTGTTTCTTCACTTAATTCCTTGACTATATTTTCAATCCCGTCAATAACTCTTTCAATTGGCAAATATACACCAATTACACCGGTTGAACTTACAAGCGTTTTATTCTCTTCAATATTTAGACATTTTGATAAAGTTTTTGTCATAAGTTTTGCATCAGTATAACCTCTATCACCAGTACAAGCGTTTGCATTGCCGCTGTTTATAATAATAGCTTTTATTTGATTGTTTGAAGATTTTAAATTTTCTTCACAAATTTTTAAAGGTGCTGCTTTTACTGTATTTTGTGTAAAACAAGCACTGCATATAGCATCTTTATCACTTGTGATTATTGCTAAATCTTTTTTCTTTTTCTTAATCCCGCAATGTATTCCGGAAGCTTTAAAACCTTTTGGTGTAGTTATACCGCCATCTTTTATTATTTCCATATTTTTATTTTATTCCTTCACTTTCTTTTAAATTAAACATTATATTCATATTTTGAACAGCCTGACCTGATGCTCCTTTTATTAAATTATCAATTGCGCTTGTTACAATTATACTATTTGTTCTTTCATCATACGAAATGCCAATATCAACAAAATTTGAATTTGCAACAAATTTAGTCTCAACATCATTTGCACTATTCTTTATTCTTATAAAAAATTCATTTGCATAAAACTTTTTATATAAATCAATTAGATAATCAATATCGATTTTATTTTTAAACTTTGCATAACATGTTGAAAGTATGCCACGGTTCATTGGAGTCAAATGCGGAGTGAATGTTAGATTAATTTTTTCATTATCGTTTAATAATGTAAGTTCTTGCTCAATTTCAACCGTATGGCGATGAGAGGCAACTTTATATGCTTTTATATTTTCGTTTGTTTCGCAGTATAAATTTTGAATATTTAAACTTCGACCGGCACCACTTACACCTGATTTTGCATCAATAATAATGCTTTTTGTGTCAATAAGTTTATGTTTCACAAAAGGACTTAAAGCCAAAATACTTGCCGTTGTATAGCATCCTGGGTTTGCTATCAATTTTGCTTTCTTTATTTTCTCACGGTTTAATTCACATAAACCATAAACAGCTTCATCAAGTAATTGAGGTGTTTTGTGTTCACCCTGATACCAGGCTTCATAAATATTTTTGTCTTTTAACCTATAATCAGCTCCAAGGTCAATTACTTTTGAGTTTTTTAAAATATCATTATTTATTTTCCCGCTTGCTATTCCATGCGGAAGTGCTATAAATATTACATCAACATCTTTTGATATTTTATTTATATCATCTTCAATACAAACAAGGTCTGTTAGTCCTTCAAATTTAGGATATATTTCGCTAAATTTTTTCCCGGCATAACTTTTTGAGGTGATATACTTAATTTCAACATCTTTATGTTTTAATAAAATATCCATTAATGTTATGCCAGTATAACCTGTTGCTCCAATAATTGCTGCTTTAATCATTTTTATTTGTTTCCTTGCTCTTTTAACCACTTTTCATTTATCTTTATAACTTCCAACACAGAATTTTCACTTGGACTTCCAATAATTGTTTTGTTATTTACCTGAGCATCTGGTGTAATTTTTTTGTAAATATCATTTTCAAACAATATTGACTCATTTTTATATTCCTCCAATGATAGTGTTGTTAAGCTTTTATTGTTATTTATGCAATAAACAACAAGTTTACCTGAAATTCCGTGTGCATCACGAAATGGGACACCTTTTTTTACAAGATAATCAGCAACTTCCGTTGCATTTAAAAAACCATCTTTGACTGATAAAAGCATTTTGTCTTTATTAACTTTCATTGTAAGTAAAACATCAGGCAAAATTGATAAACAACTCTTAACTGTTGTTATTGAGTCAAAAACACCTTCCTTGTCTTCCTGCATATCTTTATTATAGGCAAGTGGAAGTGATTTCATAATTGTTAAAATAGAAAATAAATTACCATAAACTCGACCTGTTTTTCCACGGATAAGCTCAAGTATATCTGGGTTTTTCTTTTGAGGCATTAAACTTGAACCTGTTGTAAAGCCGTCATCAAATTCAATAAACTTAAATTCATATGTTGTATACAAAATAAGTTCCTCAGCAAATCGGCTTAAATGCATCATAATTATCGATAAAGTTGATGACACTTCAATTACAAAATCTCTATCCGAAACAGCATCAAGAGAGTTTAGCATTACATTTTGAAAATTCAAGATTTGAGCTGTCATTTTATTATCAATATTATAGTTTGAACATGCTAAAGCACCTGCACCTAGCGGCATAACGTCAATGCGTTTATAAGCATCATAAAGTCTTTCAACATCGCGTTTAAACATTTCAACATATGCACCTAAATAATGAGCAAATGTAATAACCTGAGCACGTTGAAGATGTGTATATCCGCTTAAATACGTTTTTGTGTGCTGTTTTTGAAGATTTATTAATGTCTTTATTAAACTAAGCAACAAAGTTTTTATATTTAAAACTTCTTTTTTTAAATACATTCTTAAATCAAGTGCCACCTGGTCATTGCGGCTTCTTCCCGTATGAACTTTTTTACCTGTTTCACCAATTTTATCAATAAGCCATTTTTCAACCTGTGTATGAATGTCTTCTAAGTCATAATCAAATTGAAGCTTGCCTGATTTTATATCATCTAATATTTCTTTTAATCCATTTATTATTGTCTGACTTTCATCTTTTGATATTATATTTGTTTCTCCAAGCATTGTTGTGTGTGCAATGCTTCCAATAATATCTTCTTCATACATTTCTGAATCAAAATGAAGCGAAGAATTGAAATCATTTGCTTCCCTCTCAAGCGATTTTGAAAATCTTGCTCCCCAGAGTTGTTTTCCCATTATACCTTATTTCACCTCACAATTATTCTTTTGTTTCATTAAAGCATTAACCTTTAAAGGCAAACCAAATAAGTTAATAAACCCTTCAGCATCTTTGTGGTTATATAATTCTCCTGTTGTAAAACTTGCCAGACTTTCGCTATACAAAGAATATGGTGAAGTTGCACCGTTTGATATTATATTCCCTTTATACAATTTTAGTGACACTTTACCTGTAACCGTTTCTTGTGTTTTGTCAACAAAAACGCTTAAAGCAACTCTCAGCGGTGTAAACCATTCACCACTATATACAAGTTCAGCAAACTTATTTGCAACAATTGACTTAAACGATAAGGTTTGTTTATCCAAACACAAATATTCAAGCTCTTTGTGTGCATAATATAAAATAGTTCCGCCTGGTGTTTCATAAACCCCACGTGATTTCATTCCGACAACACGGTTTTCAACTATATCTATTATACCAATTGCATGTTTTCCACCAATTTGATTTAGGTATTTAACCATATTAGAAGGGCTTAATTTTTTACCGTCAACACAAACCGGTATTCCTTTTTCAAATTCTATTTCAACATATTGTGCTTCATCTGGAGCATTTTCAACTGTATTTGACATTTTTAGAAGTTTTTCATAATTTGGCGCATTATTGGGATTTTCAAGCTCAAGCCCTTCATGTGATAGGTGCCACAAGTTTTTATCACGGGAATACGTGTCATCTTTTTTCATTGGAACTGATATATTTCTATCTTCTAAATATTTTATTTCATCTTCACGTGATTGTATATCCCATATTCTCCAAGGGGCGATTATTTCAAGCTCTGGCGCGAGTGCTTTTATAGTTAATTCAAACCTAATCTGGTCGTTGCCTTTTCCGGTGGCTCCATGGCATATTGCACTAGCACCTTCATTTATTGCTATTTCAACAAGCTTTTTTGTAATAATTGGACGAGCAACAGATGTTCCAAGTAAATATTTCCCCTCATATACAGCATCTGCTTTTAATGTAGGATAAATATAATCTTCAACAAATTCATCTTCACAATTTATTAAATAATATTTTAAAGCTCCAGTTTTTAATGCTTTTTCCTCTAATCCTTCTGTCTCGGTGCCTTGACCAACATCAATACAAGCTGCTATTACATCGTAATCATAGTTTTCTTTTAACCAAGGGATAATAACTGTTGTATCAAGTCCACCTGAATACGCTAATACTACTTTCTTTTTCATAATTTTTATTCCTTTCTTTTTTTACTCACCATTTGTTAACGCGAAACTAGGCATGTTTTTTATTATTGCCCACTTTAAAGCTGTTTTAACAACATATACTTTTCATTATTGCCATTTGGGCATACATCCTATTTTCCGCTTCTTCATAAATGATAGAGGCATTTTTATTAAAGACATCTTCACTTATTTCCTCACCTTTATGCGCCGGAAGGCAGTGAAGAACTATTGCACTATTATTTGCATTTTTTAATAATGTGTTGTTAATTTGGTAGTCTTTAAAGATTTCTTTTCGCATTTCTTTCTCGTCTTCTTGTCCCATTGAAGCCCAAACATCAGTGTATAAAATATTTGCTTGACAAGAAGCTTTTTGAGGGTCATTTAATATCTCAACAAATGTTCCATTTTCTTTTGCATATTCTTTTGCAAGATTAATATAATTTTGGCTAGGTTCATACCCTTTAGGACAGCCAAGTTTAATATTTATCCCCAACATTGAACATCCGATAAGCAAGCTATTGCAAACATTATTCCCATCTCCAATATAAGCTAAAGTTAGTCCTTCCAATTTGCCAAAATGCTCTTTTATTGTCAATAAATCCGCCATAATCTGACAAGGATGCGACAAGTCGGTTAATGCATTAATAACAGGTACTTTTGAATGTTTTGCAAAAGTTTCAATGTCACTATGAGCAAATGTCCTTATCATAATCAAATCGCAATAACGTGAAATAACATTTGCACTATCCTCAATGCTTTCACGTTTACCTAAAATAATTTCATCTTGTTTTAAAACATAAGCGTCACCCCCTAATTTTTTCATTCCTATTTCAAAACTTAACCTCGTTCTCAAACTTGGTTTTGCAAAATACATAACCATTGTTTTATTTTTCATTAAATCAATTTCAACATTATTTTTTACCTTTGATTTTAAATTTTGAGCTTCTTCAATCAAATATTTAAGTTCTTGAATGTAAAAATCTTCTAAATTGATAAAATGTTTTCCTTTTAGATTTAAATTTAAAGTGTTTGTCATGTTTTATCCTCTTTTTTAATGTACACAAAAAACCACCCTATTCACTGTTTTGAATAGGGTGGTTTAGAATTTATTTTTTTTATTGCAAACTTAAATGCCCCGATTCAAAACTTGATTCGAGTGGCTGCGTCGTAATTGAATTTTATTTGCAATTTTTTTCAAATTTTTGTCCTTACATATTGACTAACTTTTTTTATTATATATACTTTAGAAAAAAATGCAAGATAGATTTGTAAAGTTTTGTTACATTATTAAACAAAATGCGCAATTTTTAAAGGTGAAAATACTTTATATAAATATAAAAGCTCTCTCTTCTTATTTAAACAATTACTCCAATTAAAATTTAATTGGAGTTTTCTTTATTTATAGAAGTTATCATTTTTAGATCTTTTTCCACATTGCCTGATAGCAATATTAACCCGAATATTGACCTTAATGTTTCAATTATCTGAGGATTAACATGGTCACTTATTCTATTTGGAATATATATATTTTCATATTGAAAATTATTAATTATATCAAAAATACGTGAAATTAAGCTTAAATTAAATTCTGTCATTATAATATTAATAGGTACATGGTTTTTAAGACAAATAGGTTCAAGTTTTTCAAGTATTTTATAGGTTAAAGAATAATCATAATATGAATCAATATGATAAAGATTTTCTTTATTGTCGTTAAATGAAAGTGATATAATATATGAATTATCATTAATTTTGTCAATAAAATCTTTAAAATACCCGTTTAAATCACCAATATTATTTAAAAGTCCAAACATATAAAGGTTTTTTATTTCCTTATTTTCAACTTTTTCAATAATTTGGTTAATTTTTAACTCTATTTCATCAAAATTATATCCAATTTGAATCTGTCCTATTTCTTTATCTTCTTTAAATCCGGGCTGTTCATTTGCTGTTTTAATTAAATTTTCGAAATTTCTATCTTTAACAACAGTAACGCCTTTACCCCCTATTTCATTTGTTGTGTAAATTAAACCGCGAATAATATTTAAATAATTACCATTCCCATTACGAGTTATAAGAATTACACCGGGGAATGAAGAAAAATCCATTTCTAAATTATCAATTGATTTTTGATAGTGTCCAACCAGATTTTTGAATTGTTTAAATTCTCCGTAACAATGAGCAAGTATTAATGCATCATGGGTATAAACATTAATATCCGTTCCTTCAACAGATTTTAAGAAATCATATAAATCCATAAGCGAATCACCTGTCACTAAAACAGCTTTCCCTTTCTTATAATCAAGTTTAACTTCGCTTAATTGAGGGTCACCAAATTTATATGAGGATAAATTTTTAAGTGTTTTATAAAGACGATAATTAAGCATAGATGCTTTCTCAATACGGCTTTTGAGTTTATCAGTTTGAGTCGATTTAAAATTTGTGCTTGAAATCAATTTTATTATTTCAATAGTTTCATATTCAACTTCATTTTCGTTGAACATGTTTATTTGGGCTATGTTTCGGCAAGCATTCTGGATAATTATATATAAAATATCATATAAACTTTTTTTATCTTTATCAAGTATCTTATTTTTTTGAATATTTTGCAATTCACCTTGCTTTAAAGCATCAATAAAATTAAAATCACTACACTTATCAGTATAGGCTTTTAAAATTTGAAGGTCTAAATTATTCTTTTCGCTATAATCAATATAATTCTTTTGGGCTTCGCAACGTAAATCAATTAAATTTAGCAAATATTCACTAAATTCATTCCTATTTATTTCCATATTAAGTGAAACAACGCAAACACCGTCAATAATATGTTTTGCATATTTTTTATACTCAAAGTCAAACTCTTTAAGTTTTAATGTATAATATGCAAGAAGTCTTATCTCATATAATAAAATCTCTTTTAAAGATGCTTGAACAGGATCAGAAACACAAGATACTTCTGCATCAAATATACATTTATCGGCATTATACATTTTAAAATAGTTGTGCATGTTTTTACTTTCCAAATTATTAATCTAAAAATATTTCGTCAAATTTTCCTTCTTCATCAAGTTTCTTTATATCGTCATACCCGCCAATTCTTTTATTATCCACTATTATTTGCGGTACTGTTACTTTTCCTTCAATTTTATAATATTCGCCTAGCTTTTCTCTTAATTTATCCTCATCATCATCAATTGCATAACTTTTATATTCAATACCTTTTTCATCCAACATTTTTAATGCTTTTATTGAATATGGACAGTATGTAGCATAGTATACTTCAACTTTTTTCATTGTTTTAACCTCCTATAATAGGTTTTGATTTTACATATATAAATTTAAGCACGAGAAGACAAAAAAAATTATAGACAATAGACTATGTTTTAAGATTGAAAAAATTTGGTGCTTGATTATGTAGTGTATTTGGAGTATTATTTTGTTATAGTTAAGAAAAATAATCATGAAAGGTTTATAAATATGTCAAAAATATGTGAAGTATGCGGTAAAAAAGCTTTGAAAGCTGCAAAAATATCATTCTCTCATAAACAAAATGTTCATCGTCAGTTTCCAAATTTGCAAACTGTAAAAAGAACCATTAATGGGCAAACTAAAACTATCAAAGTTTGTACTTCTTGTTTAAAAGCAAATAAAGTATAAAGTTATTGTTTCTAATAAATATTAATTTTGCGCTTTTGACTTAATTGTCAAAAGCTATTTTGTGTTTAAAAATTTCGCTTCTCGTTTTTTATACAAACCTAGCACATTTGAAATATAGAAGTCCAATCCTAACTTTACAATTTTTTTACATTGTTTGTTTTTATTGTTATATTTTTTTCTGTCTTAATTAATATTTTTTATTTAGCCCTCTGGGCGGGGCAACTTTGTGAGTACAAAGTTGCACAAAACCGCAACCCGATTTGATACTCATATTTTGACTAAGCTCAACTCAAGCAGCCTTAACTCGTGCTTCGCACTCAAACAGAAGGCTGCCCGTCAACGTTTCGCTAAGTGAAAATTGTTCATATCTGCATATGGGTTGCATTATTTTTTTGATTTTTTATTAGCCATTTAACTATTACACAAAGTCAAATCCTGACTTTACAAGTTATAAGTTTTAACTCTTAAAAATTTCGCTTTTCGTTTCGTATAGTTGTCTTACACCCATGCCCAGGATAAACAACTGTATTTTCATCAAGCGACAATAATTTTGTCTTAATAGAATTTATAAGCTCGCTATAGCTTCCGCCTTCTAAATCCGTACGGCCAATTGAGTTGTAAAACAAGGTATCGCCTGAAAATAAATTATTTTCTATTAAAAAACAACAACCGCCTTTTGTGTGTCCGGGTGTGTGAAATATTTTTATTTTATTGTCACCTATTGAAAAATTGTCGTTTGTTTCATCAAAAGTATAAACTTGCTTTGGCGGGTTTTGAAGCGGAAAACCCCACAATTTTGTATACGTCTCAAGATTTTTTACCATATCATAGTCATCTTTATGTATATAAACATCAATATTATACTTTTCTTGAGCTTCTTTTTCACCCCAAATGTGGTCAAAATGACCATGGGTGTTTAAAATATACTTTAAATTACCGCCAAACTCATTTATATCCTTATAAATTTTGTCTATTTCGCCACCTAAATCAATAATTATGCATTCTTTTGATTTTTCATCACACACTAAATATGTATTTACAGATAATGGGCCTGTTTGATATTGTTTTATTTTTAACATTTATACCTCGAATTTAAATTTTTATATACTTTTCAATTCTGCCAATAAAATCCTTAATGTGAATGGGTTTTGTAATATAATCCAAACAATTTTGGTTTAATGCTTTTTTTAAGTCATCTTCCATTGCACAAGCTGAAACGATTATAACTTTTACATCCTTTTTTATATTTTTTAAAACATCAAACCCTGAAACTTTAGGAAGTTGTATATCAAGCAAAATTAAATCAAAGGTTTCATTGTTTATTATATTTATTGCCTCTTCTCCATTATCAATACATATTGTCTCATAATTGTAATGATTTAAAACATCATTCATTAAAGTCATATTCATCTGGTTATCTTCAACAATTAGTATACGACCCTTTGACATATATTAATCCTTAATGACCATAGTATTTTGTGGCAATTTAACAATGAATGTTGAACCTTCGTTTATTTTACTTTCAACATATATTTTACCTTTATGAAGTTCGACAAGTTCTTTCGTTATTGTTAACCCAAGACCTGTTGAGCTTTCTTTTTTTGTATAGACACTATGAAGTTGAACAAATTTACCAAAAATTTTTCCCAAATATTTTGAATCTATTCCAATTCCTGTGTCTTTTATTTTTATTATAACAAAATCATCCTCAAAATCTGTTATTATAGAGATTTGACCATTATTAGGTGTAAACTTTATTGCATTGCTTAATAAATTATATAGAATTTGTTGGATTTTTTGATAATCAGCTTCAAGTTCAATATTTGGCTTAATATCACAATTTAAAGTTATATTTTTCTTTTGACTTAATGGTTTTATGACATTTATTACTTCATTTATTGACATATTTAAATCAAATTTTGAATAATTTACATTCATTGCATTTGACTCAATTTTTGAAATATCAAGAATTTCATTAATCATTCCAAGCAAATGAACGCCTGAAACGTAAATATCATTTATGTATTCTTTTTGTTTATCATTTAAATCTCCAATAATTCCTTCTTTCAAAACTTCTGAAAAACCTATTATTGAATTTAAAGGCGTCCTTAATTCGTGCGAAATATTTGCTAAAAATTCATTTTTTGCTTTATTTGCTTCAACAATTTTTTCATTTTGTTCTTCTATTTTTTTGTATGCTTGTGTTTTTTCAACAATATTATTTTCAAGTATTTTTAAATTCTTTATTATCGTGGAAGTTCATCGGCACTGTGTTTTTTCTTTGTGGAAAAACTAAGTTCAGGATTTTTAACGCTTACTCTTGTTCCGGCAGGAACAGATTCTGTGATAAATGCATTTCCGCCAATGACCGACCCTTTTCCGATAACTGTTTCACCGCCAAGTATTGATGCACTTGAGTAGATGGTTACATCGTCTTCAATGGTTGGATGTCGTTTG
>USEW01000013.1 GCA_900553845.1 uncultured bacterium | reverse complement strand
ATTGCTATATTATAATATTAATGTTAATATAAAAATGTGATAGAAAGGAACGGTCGAATTTTCCCCGTTTCTTTTTTATTGTTTAGTACAAATTGACGGGTATAAAGACAAAAAAATGGCAGATAAAAAAGAACTAATAAATAAAATTACACCATTAGTTGAAAACACACTTATGCGGTATGGTTTTATACCTGTTGAAATAGATTTTGCACGAGAAAATGACAGAGACATTTTAAAAATATTTATATATTCAAAAACTAAGCCTGTAACTTTGGATGATTGTGAAAAAATATCACGTAGTTTGGACGAGTTTTTGGACGAGTTAATTGATTTTAAATATTCATTGGAAGTCTCATCACCCGGGCTTAATCGCAGGTTAAAATCAGAAAAGGAATATTTAATATTTATTGGTAAAATAGTTTCAATTAAGACAAAAACAAATGATATTTTCCCAAATTATAAAGTCGAGGGCAAAATTTTGGATTATAATGAAGAAAAGGGCGTTTTAATTGAAGAAGTCGAAACAAAAAATGAATATTATATCAATATAAACGATATTAAAAGCAGTAATTTAGTATTTAAGTAAAATAATCGAAAGAGGAATAAAATGATAAGAATAGGAATGGCACTATTTGAAGCAAGCGAAGAACTTGAACGTGAACGTGGGATATCAAAGGATGTGATAATAAATTCATTATGTGATGCAATGGTTGCGGCTTATAAAAAACAAATAAAAGACAAGGATGCTTCTAATATCGAGGCTATTTTAGATGAACAATCAGGCGAAATAGGAGTTTTCCGCACAAAGGTTGTTGTTGAAAATGTTGAAGATGAAAGTACTCAAATATCGTTGGAAGCTGCTAAAGAAATTGATGAAGATGTTGAAATTGAAGATGAGGTTAAAATAGAAGTTACACCTGAAGATTTTGGACGTATTGCAGCACAAAGCGCTAAACAGGTTATTACTCAAAGAATTCGTGAAGCTGAAAGAAAGAATGTTTTAGACGAATTTATGAGCAAAAAAGGTACACTTGTTACCGGTATAATCCAACGTGTCGAAAATAGAACAGTTTATGTAAATATTGGTAAAACCGATGCTATTTTGCCACAAAAAGAACAAATTCCAGGTGAATTTTATAAACCCGGAAACCGTATTCGTGTGTTTGTTTTAAATGTAAAAGACAATAATCGTTTACCTCAGGTTATTGTTTCTCATGCACATCCTGAAATAGTGCGAGAATTGTTTGAACTTGAAGTGCCGGAAATTGAAGACGGTATTGTTGAAATAAAATCTATTTTTCGTGAAGCAGGGTTTAGAACTAAAATAGCTGTTCATTCAAATGACCCAGAAGTGGATTCTGTTGGTGCCTGCATAGGACCTCGTGGCAGCCGTATACAGACTATTGTTAACGAATTAAAGAATGAAAAAATTGACATTGTTCGTTATTCTGATAATCCTGTTGAATTTATTGTTAATGCACTATCACCTGCTCGTGTTTTGTCAGTTGATATTTTAGCAGATGATGAAAATTCACAAGAGGCTTTAGTTGTTGTTCCTGACGACCAATTGAGTTTAGCTATAGGTCGTGACGGCCAAAATGTTCGTCTAGCTCACAAACTTACAAATTGGAAAATTGACATTAAAAGTGAAACCCAAGCTAAATTATTTGAAAAAAATAACAATGTTGAAGAAGTTATTGAAGATGATTTTGATGAGTTTAATCAAAGCAATCAAGAAGATTCAAATAACGAAGATTATAATATTGATGATGAAATACAGGAAGAATTGTCTCAAAGAGCTTTTGATGAAGATGATTTAAATGAAACATCTGAAATTGTTGAAGGTGAAGAGTAATTAAAAAAAAGTCGAAGTGGCGGAATCGGTATACGCGCACGTTTGAGGGGCGTGTGGAGAAATCCTTGAGGGTTCAAGTCCCTTCTTCGACATTTAACTTTTTAGAGTCTCTTTGATGAGGCTCTATTTCAGTATTCAAGCCTTTTTTCAGAGTTCCAATCGGTGTAATTTTGGTTAAAATTTTCTGCTCATTTTCAAGTGCTTGTTTTGCCCTCTCTGAGCGAGTTTCCAGAGTTCCAGTCAAGGTTTCTAAGTCTGCTGAAAATTCTTGTTTCTTTTGTGATTTTATTTGTCTAAGGTATTCAAAGGCAGGTCTTAACTTTACTTTGAGTCTATTTGTATCTTCATCAAATATGATACTTTCTGTTATAGTATTCAGTATCAATCGTTTTTCTTCAAGTGTAGCTTTCAGATACAACTCGGGTATTCTATTTGCAAAGTCAATTAATAAACTTATCCGTTTTGTTGTATCTTTAGAATTTTCTGAAAGGTTAGTGATGTTACGTGCGATAGCTTCTTTTTTAGCTTCTAACTTTCTAAGGACTTCGCCTCTTGTAATCTCGCTAACTTCAACCTTATTAGTTAAATATAATGCAATGTCATCTACAATGTCATCATATTGCTTTCTAAGTTCGTCAATAGACTTATGCTCATACTTCTTCAAGTCATCAATAGCATTGTAAATTTCTTTTTTGATAACTTTAATTTCTTTTTCAGTTATATCAAAGCTCTCAATTACTTCCTGCATAGCTTCATCAATCAGGACTTCATTAATATTCTTTTCCTTTTCATGAGCTTTTGAATAGTTTGAACAATGATAATACACATAAGTACCGCTATTATTTGCCCCATGCTTAGTTATTCCAACCATACTATAACCGCATTTAGCACACTTGATAAAATTAGAATACTTATATACAATCCCTTTAGGTCTTTTAATTTCTGAACCGTCAAGCAATAATTGTACCCTATAAAATAACTCATCAGATATAATCGCTTCATGTACACCGTCAAAAATATCGCCATTATGAGTTACTTTACCTATATAAACTTGACTCTTCAAAATATCTTCAATGCGTTTCTTTGTATATGGCTTTCCTTTGCTGTCTACAAACCCATACTTAGCTAGCTCTTTTCCTATTTTTCATATGAAAATAAACCCGTTGCATACAACTCAAAGGCTCGTTTGATGTAATGAGCCTTATCATTGTCAGGAACAACAATACCACGCTTATCTTCTGTACGTATATTCATTACCCAATAGGAGCTTTACCCAGTAAATAACCATTCTTAGCTCTATATTCAAGTGTAGATGTAGTTCTATCTTTAGTATTTTTTAGTTCTTGAGCTGAAATACCCATATAAACAGCAAGTATCATAGGATCAAGTTCAAAAACGTCGTCAAAGTGTTGGTTTATACTTGCAATAGTGGTATTATATTTTCTCAAAGTAGGCTGTATAGTGCCGTAATAATCTTCCAAATTTCTTGACATACGGTCGAGTCGCCATACAACAATACACTTGACTTTGTGGGTTTTAATAAACTCAATCATGCTTTTGAAACCACGTCTATCAAGATTATCACCGCTTTTGTTGACATCTTCAAAGTAAACGAAATCACAACCTCTAGCTTGTGCGTATTCTGCACAACGTGCTCTTTGGTTTTCAGGGCTAACGGCTTTCACATTCTTTTCTTCTTTACTTTTTCTAACGTATCCTACAATGATACCCTTAATTTTTTTGTTTACCATGTTAATTTTCCTTATCTATAATACTACTATCAATACTATTTCCGTCAACCCTCAAGCCGATTTTAACCACCTGTAACATCAACTGAACCATTGAAGACCGAGAGTCAGGACTTTTAATATCAACAGAAACGTCAGAGGGTACAAATTCAACGACCAATTTCTTAGACATTTGCACCCTCACTATTTCTGCCATAATGAGTATGAACTTTATCCAATAAGTCAATAACCAGCTTGGTTGCTTTAGGTTTTTTATATATTAAAAAATTCCAATAGTCATTCTTTATTAAACTAGTAAGTTCTTTAACTAGAGATTCACTATAATATGAACCATATTCGCTTATCAAATGAGATTTTACACGTCTAATATCAAAGCCATTATCTTTTATTAATTCAGCATATCTTTCAGCAGCCATAATTTTTTGTTGTTGTTTTGCTTTCCATTTTTCTGTTTTTGGTTTTTCTTCATCATCAACATACCCCTCAATTTTTTCTTTAAGTTTTTCTTCGGTTGCCTCAAATTTTTTAAAGCGAGTTAAAATAGGCTTAGCTTGGCTATTTAATACATCAATAAGTTTAACAATCCTGGGTTCCGTTTGAGGAATTTCCAGAAGCACTCTAATATCTGCAAACGATATATCTGTACTTCAATTCTAAATTTATCCTTAAGACTATCTTTATTTTTTAATACTTCTTCTAAAGTTGTAGCTAAATACTTTGATTTCTTAACGCTGTTTAGAATTTCTTGTAATTTTTTATAAAAATTTAGGGAGCTTCCTGCATTTTTTGCTTTACTTTTAAGTTTTAATCCGTGTGAGCCGAACTTCATAATTCTGCATTTATTACTCCCAAGGGGAAAGAGTGAACTTAGGGCATTAATATACCTATCCATGTTTTTTATATCTAAATCAATACAGACATCAACTAAATAAACTCCCGCAAGAGATATGAATTTTTCTACATTAAATTTAATTCCTGCCAGTTTGCAAATTCTTTCAAGAATTTCTTGGATATTGTATTTTGTAATATAATCTATTTTTCCGCTATTCCAAGTAAATTTCCCTGTAAAATACACAAAAAGAATTCCATTTTTAATATAAACATTTAACAATCCGATTGGACGTTTCTTAAAATCAATTCTGCAATTTGGATATTCGTCTTTTTTGTTTAAATTTTTATGATTTCCCCAAAATTCTTTTTCGGCTTCTTTTATTTCTTCTTCATCTTCATCATTTTCTTCAATAGAAATCTTTTCACCTTCAATATCGTCTTCCGAAGGCTCTAAACCTTTCCTATCACACCATTCTAAATATGTTTCACCCTTTTCTGGCGTATCGGATTTGAGTAAGTTGCTGTTTTCTAAATCAAATTCAAATTCAATGTCCTTGCCATGTTTTTTTAAATCAATCCATATTTTAAGCTTATCAAACTGTTGAACAATTTCACAATTTGCCATTACAGTAGTTGCCAATCTCTTAATTTAAAAACTTTAAGTTGCTTTTCATGGTGCTTAGGGCTGGGCTTTTTTCTGGGTTTAAATCGAAATCATCTGTTTGATCTTCGTTAATTTCAGGATTAAGTTCTTCTAATAAAAGCATTCTGCTTACACGTTCTTTGCCCTCTGCTCTCTTAGACGATTTTTTCTTAATTTCTTTGGTTTTCAATTTTTACCTCTCTTTCTAGCAAAGAGCTGAGATGAAAACCAAAGCTACAAGTATATACAAGAGTTTATACACATTAGTTTTGCTCTTTGCCTTAATAGTATTACCTTTTGAGGTTTTAAAACAAAAAAGTTTAAAACCTAGTAAAAACTTGTTTTAAACTTGCTTGAACTTTTATAAACTTGTATTAACTTTTAAAACTTTTATAACTTGCTTGAACTTGTAATATTTTTCTCTAATTTATTATACTAAATTTTTATGATTGAAATTCATTTAAAGATTCTTGTATCTAAATTGAAATTGTAAAAAATCTTTCTAATTTATTATACCCGATCGAAATTCAAAATTAACACCTGCATATCTATGTCATATATTTTTTAGATAATTTATAAAAACTGGTCGGCTTTAGCGGGGTTCTTTTCATTACTTCTCTAGCTGTAATTGTTCCTTGCTTCCAAATTTTATACACTTCATCCCAATTTGTCGGATATTGAACGGGTGTTCTTCCAAGATGCTTACCTTTTTCTTTGGCTATTTTAACTCCTTCTGTCTAACGTTGTTTTATAAAGGCTCTTTCTTGTTATGTTACATAGCTTAGTAGTTGCAGAACGATATTCGAGATTACTTCTCCAATTAGTCAATCTGTTCTTGTGGTATTTAAAAGCGGCATATTAATTACTTTTATATTAGCTTTAATATCTTTTGTAATTTCTCTCCATTCATTGCAAATTTGCTTATAATTTCTTCCCAATCTGTCGATTGATTTAATTACAAGGACATCACCTTCTCTTAGTTGAAGTTTTAGAGCTTGATATTGTGGTCTTTCAAAGTTTTTTCCACTACATTTATCTAAAAATATATCTCTTTCATTAATTCCAAGGTTAAGCATAGCTTCTAATTGTCTATCTTCGTTTTGATCTTTATTTGATACCCTGCAATATCCGAAAGTTTTCGAATTTGAAAAAGTCATAACAATCTCCCAAGCTTTACGTTTTAGTGTCTCAAGTATAACGCGCTGTTCGTAAAACTCAAGTCTTTTTACGAACATTCGTAAATTATTGCAGCAAAAGTTTACGAACACTTTTTTGAGTATTTTTTGGGTGTTCATAAAGGTGTACTTTTATGAACACTATGGTAATTAGAAGTAGCCGATGTAATTACAAGGTAAAACATTAAACCGTTAGGTGAAAAATAGTTTTCTTACGTTTTATAGGTAAATTTTTGTTTTATCAACTTGTAATTTTTAATTAAAATATACAAGGAAAATTTATGAACCACGATTTAGAAATGATTTATTCTGAAATAGATTGTGAAAACTCTCGTCATAAGATGGAATTACAAAAGCTTGAGTTTTAAAGCTAAAAGAAGAAGTTGAGTATAGAAAAACCATGGATGAATTAATAAGCAAGAAATATACTTTGATTAATGAAATTACAAAGTCCAATATAGCTTGTTCATATAAGCCTGAGAAGATAAATCTTTAATTATCGTAAGCAATTCTTTTATATTTAAAAGTAATATTTATAGCAGCCAATCAATCAGATTAATTATCTTAATCCCATCTTCATCGGTATTAGAAAACAATGTATCTGTTGTTAAAATTATCTTAGGGTAATTATCATTTATAGCTTTTAAAGGTGCAAGTTCACGTGTGCGCGTTGCTTCATTCATCATTGTTTCTGTTACTTGTATGTATATTTTTTCGTTCGTTTTTGTTGCAATGAAATCAACTTCCTTATCTTGGAATTTACCAATAGAAACTCCATATCCTCTGTTTTTTAGCTCCATAAAGACAATGTTTTCTAATATATGTCCTCTGTCTCTGTTTCTTAAACCCAACAAATGGTTTCTCAAGCCCATATCTACCATGTAATATTTTCCTTGGGTTTTAAGGTATTCCCTGCCTTTGATGTCATAGCGTTTTATCGGATAGAACACAAAAGCATTTTCAAGGAATTTTATGTAATTATCTATAACCCCTGTTGTTGTTCCTTTGGTAATAGCATTATTTGACACAAGAGTGTTTTTAATGTTGTTAATAGATGTAGAGTTTCCGATGTTATCAGCTAAAAACAATGTGATTTTATTTAAAAGAGCAGGATCTCTAACGCTTGTTTGATTGATAACATCTTTCATTATTACGGTTGAAAAAATGCCGTCTAAGGCTTGATTTATCATTTGCTCATCTAGGTTTAAATCCTTTAAGCCTGGCATTCCACCAATTCGTAAGTATAAATTAAACTTTTCTTTTTTTGTTTTATCTTTCAAGTTATAAAAAGTTAAAAACTCCCTGAAAGATAATGGTTGCATTTTAATTTCAACATACCTGCCAGATAAATAAGTTGATAATTGAGAAGATAAAAGATAGGCATTTGAGCCTGTAATATAGGTATCAACATTAAAATCAACTCTTAGAGAATTAATAGCAAGTTCCCATTGTTCTATCTTTTGAATTTCGTCAAAGAGAAGATATAGCTTGCTGTTTGCTTTCTTGGCTTTTTCTTTAATTTGGTCATAGAGCTCCTTATATGTTAAACCGTCATATTCCAATGATTCAAAATTCATTTGAACAATGTTTTCATTACCAACATTTTGTGATTTTAGATAATCAGCAAACAATTTAAGCAAAGACGATTTACCACAACGCCTAATGCCTGTGATAACTTTTATCAGGTCTTTATCTTTGAAGTTTATTAGTTGATTTAGAAATATGGGACGATTTATCATATAATGCCTTTTTATTTATTATACAATAAAAATTGTTAAAATACAATAGTTTTGATTTTATAGAAGAAAAACTATCGAATTTATTTATATGATTTAGAAATAAAATACAAGTTTTTAACCAAATAATCATTTTATGATACTATATATTCAGACTGTATTGGGAAAGGTTAGCAAATGGAATTGGAAAAAGAAGTTGAATTAACAAATAAAGACAAAGCTTTGGCTTTGTATAAGTATTTGCGTGAATTCTGTACCCTTGATAGTAGAGTTAATAGTGACATTAGGAAATATGAATGGAAATTATTTTTTGACGATATTCCATACGACTCGGAAAATATTACTTTATCATATAAAGATCGCACCAAAGACGATGACGATGAAGTTGATGATAACCGATATGAATTATTATCAGTTAAAAAACCTCAGTTTGATAAATGCCCAAATCCACCTGAAATCATAAAAGATTGGTTATTAAATAGCTGGGATGAATACTTGCAAGAGCCTGAAATTAAAAAAACTAGAGAATCTGAAAATGAAGATGAAAACTCTGCTCAAAATATTGATATTGAAAAATTTGAAGATAACGATAAAAGGGTTTCTGAATTTAAAGGGTGGATACAAAAAAGAAAAGTATGGCAAGAAAAGCAGCAAAAAATTAAAATCACAAGAGATTTTTTCAATAAGTTGTATAAATTACATGTTGATTTGAATGATGAAAACGAAACAAAGGAGCTTGTTGTTGCAAATGGGTTTATAAGTTGTACGGACAATAAAACAATTAATCATCCCATACTATCTAAAAAAGTATATACTGACTTTGAACCTAATGATAATATAATAAAAATTTATGATAGTACCTCTGAATCAGAGTTGTATGTTTCCTTATTAACTAGTATGCCCGAAATTAATACCAATGCTATAAGCGAAGCAGATGAAGAAGTACGTAATAAATTTTATCATCCACTTGATAGAAATGAAACTGTTGATTTCTTTAAAAATTTTATACACAGACTATCATCAAAAAGCAAGTTTATAAAAAAGAATGAAAATATAGATATAAATGGTGATGATACCATATTTCTAACAGAAAAACCAATATACTATGTTAGAAACAAAGTTGATGGCACAAAACGTTTAATTGAAGATATTATTAAAGATATTGAAAATGGTGGCATAATTCCTACACATTTGTGTGAATTAATAAGTGGTGGAAAAATAGAAATTCCCGAAGATACACATGAACTAACCATTGATGAACAATTAGCTGAAACAAGTGGTGAAAATGTAGAGATTTTATTGTCAAAAGAAGCTAACAGAGAACAATTGGAAATTGCCAAAAGGGTAGAAAAATATAATGCCGTTTTGGTACAAGGTCCGCCTGGAACTGGTAAAACTCACACTATTGCAAATCTGTTGGGGCATTTTTTAGCACAAGGCAAAAATGTATTAGTAACAAGTTATACACCTAAAGCTTTAAGAGTATTAAAAGATAAAGTTCCCAAAGAGCTTCAATCATTGTGTGTTTCAGTTTTAGATGACAAAAGTGCTGATGTGGAAAAATCTATAAATGGGATTAATGAATATGTTTCAAAAGAGAATTCCATCCATATTAAAAAGAAAATTCAAGAAGCTGAGGTAGCAAGAAAACAAACTATTGAGCAACTTGCACAAATAAGAAGGAAAATTTTTGCTGTTCGCAATAGTGAGTATAAACCTATAGCTTACAACGGCAAAAGCTATTCTCCTGGTGACATAGCCAAATTTATTAGTGATAATAATGAAACATTATCATATATACCAGGCAATGTTGCATCTAATATAGCTTTACCTTTAACAAGGGATGAATTATTAACGCTATATGAAAGCAATACAAAATTATCTGAATATGAGGAAAAAGAGTTAAATCTCGATATTATCAATCCTTCCTTATTATTAAAACCTGAAGATTTTAATCAACATATTAGAACTATTGAAAAAAATGAGGCAAGAATAAAAGAAATTAAACAAGAGCTGGCTTCATTAGGCATTGAGATAGTATGTCAGAACACAGATATAAAAATCAGAAAACCTGGTGGTATTATTGCACCTATAATTACCAATTCCAACATTACCGTTATTGATGAATTTAGTGAGTTTGTATCAACATTTTGCAGTTACGAAGATTGGATGATATATGCTGCTGTTGATGGCAAAAAAGATGGCGGTTATAGAAAATGTTGGACGGATTTAATTGATAACATAAGTGAAACTGTAAAATTTTCAGATTCATTTGTAAATGATAGATTTGGTAAAACTATTGCTTTTTGCAATGATATAAACCGCGAAGAAGCACTAGCAACATTAGAAACAATGGGAGCCAAATTAATACGAAATGGCAAAATCACATTTTTTGATGAGTTGCTCAATAAAACAATAAAAGAAATAAAAGAGA
This sequence comes from uncultured bacterium, assembly GCA_900553845.1. GTDB lineage: Bacteria > Cyanobacteriota > Vampirovibrionia > Gastranaerophilales > Gastranaerophilaceae > UMGS1477. Next base: position 8,443 of record USEW01000013.1, on the reverse strand, counting down.
AAATTAAAATAAACAATTCCATTGTGGTTACAAGTCAAGATTGTTTTTTGGTAATAAATACAATAAAGCTTGAAAATATGAGAAAAAACTTATGCATTCAATGGAATGATCTTATTGGAAAACATAACTATAAAAAATTCAATGAGTTAGATGAAAACGAGCCTGAACAAATTGCACAAAAACTTATTCCTAAAATCAAACAATATTTAGATTGGTACAAAAATGAGTACAATAGACTTCAAGAATACCTATTAAAACTTGGTTTTAATACTGAAGAGATTATACAAACCAATGACTTAGATTCTGATATTGTTTCTACTAAAAAAATATTTGAATTTACTTCCGAAATATTGCCTTTGTATTTAGAATTAATAAAAATCTGCGCCGATATCGAGGCATCAAAAGAAGAATTATTAAAAAATAAGTTAAAAATTTTAACAAATGACAGAAAAAAGTCGGAGTTATGCAATGCTTTAGCAAGATCAATTGATGATAAGAATAAAGAAGACTATTATAGATTTTATAATGAAATTTTTACTTTATATAACAAAACCAATCTAAAACAACAAAGAGAAAAATTATTAGAAAAATTAAAACAGTATGCTTGCGATTGGGCTTATGCTATTCAGCACAGAGATGGAATATATGGTGAGGATAAAATTCCTGTTGATATTGCAGAAGCTTGGAAATTTAAGCAATTCAAAAATATAATAAAAGAATTACACTCTGAAAATTATGAAAAATTGCAAAAGGACTGTTTTAACCTCGGGTGTATTTTGAAACAACAAACATCACAACTTTGTGAATACAAGGCTTGGTACCATTTATTGCAGACAATAGAAGCCGACTTGGATATAAAGCAGGCGCTTACTGGTTGGAAAACAATGATTAAAAAAATTGGCAAAGGTACAGGCAAAAATGTTCCAAGATATTTAAAAGAAGCTAAAAAATTAATGATAAAATGCCAAAAAGCAGTACCTGCTTGGATTATGCCAATGTCAAAAGCGTTAGAGACCTTAACTCCTGGTGTAAATAAATTTGATGTTATTATTGTTGATGAAGCAAGCCAATCAGATATTTCATCTCTTGCTATTGTATATATGGCAAAGAAAATAATTATTGTGGGTGATGATAAACAAGTTAGTCCAACAGCTGGATTTAAAGAAACTAGTAAAATAAATAATATTATTGACGTACACCTAAAAGACATAATTCCAAATCACGATCTTTATAGTTCCAGTACGTCTTTATATGAAATTGCAGAAACTACATTTACCTCTTTAATGTTAAAGGAACATTTTAGATGTGTTCCTGATATTATAAATTTTAGCAATAAACTATCTTACGACTATAAAATTAAGCCACTAAGAGATGCAAGTAGCTCAGCTTTGCAACCTGCTGTGATAAATTACAAAGTCAACGGTTTAAGAGATGGCTCAAGAAAAATAAATGCAGAAGAAGCTAGGTGTATTGCAAGTTTAATTGCAGCATGTATAGAAAGAGATGAATATAAAGATTCTACATTTGGAGTTATTTCTTTATTAGGTACAGATCAAGCAAAAGTTATTAAAGATATACTGCTTGATAAAATAGATAACATTAAATACGAACATCATAAAATTGCTTGCGGAGAGCCACCGAATTTTCAAGGCGATGAACGTGATGTATTATTTTTGTCAATGGTTGACAGTAATGATGCAGAGCATCCATTGAAGATGGTGAGTGCAGATGGTGATAAAAAAAGACGTTATAATGTTGCAGTAAGTCGTGCTAAAAATCAGGTTTGGCTTGTTCATTCTTTGGATATTGCTAAAGATTTAAAAGAAGATGATATAAGAAGACAACTTATTGATTATTCAATGAATCCAAATAACTATACTCGAAAACAAGAACAAATAAGAAAAATGTCAGATTCTTTATTTGAACAAGAAATATGTCAAACATTAGTAGCGAGAGGGTATAATATCATTCAGCAATTCCCCGTGGCTGGTTTCAGGATTGATATGGTTGCTTGTTATGGAAATAAAAAGGTTGCTATAGAATGTGATGGAGAGAAATATCATAGTGGAGAAGATAAAATTCGAGATGATATGGAAAGACAAAACATAATCGAAAGAATTACAAAATTTAATTTCATAAGAATTAGAGGCAGCGAATACAATCTCGATAAAGACAAAGCTGTTGAAAGAATTATTAGAGAGTTAAATGAATACGGTATCTATCCTGAAATATCAGAGGATATATTAAATTCCGGACAATGTAGTTATCCAGATATTATTGAAGATATTAAAATACGCGCTCAACAAATAAGAGAAGAATGGAAAAAAGAAGAACAAACAAAGGCAAACAACAATGATGCCTCAAATATTAATACTGTGGTTATTTAGATAGCATTATTTTTAGTGTGTTTATTTTAAGATGACCTTTAATTATAGAAACGATTAATTACTTTAAGTTGATGATTTTTGCGTCCCTTTGTATCAATTTCACCTCAATGGGCTGCAAAATTCTAGCGATGCGTTAAACTTGAGACGATTGAAAAGTATATAATGAGGCATAATTATGAACAATTTTGAAGAAAAACTTTTTGTGGATTATTTAGAAAGGCTTCTTCCTGTTTTAGATCTTAGAAGTTATAGTTTTGATGATACGTTAGAATTCTTTTTAAGAGAATTTAAGGTAAAAAGAAGTCTATTTCAATTTGATGAAGAAGGTATTGTTTTAGGTGAAACAATAAGACAGCAGAATAATTTAAGAAAAAGATTGAAAGTAGTATTAGAACAATTAAAAGAAAGCTGCCAATTCGGAAAACAAGTTTTGAAGAAAAACTTAAAATAGTAAGAAAAATATTTAATCTTGAAGAAGATGAATTTGAAGCATTTGTTTTTATTCTTATGAGTGAAATTAATAACATCTTCGATAAATTAGAAGTATCAATAAGCGGCAATAGCTTTGATAAGTTTGCAAGATACTATCTTGAATTGAGAATTGGACAAAAAGAAAGAGTGGTGGATAATCTTTATCAAAGAAAACTAATTCCAAGTAAAAGTAGCAATCCCAGTGTCAATCAAGATATTCTAAGAATTTCGACAATCCTTTTTGTAATTCAATAGAGAAAATCACCCAAGCTTTAATTTGAGAACCTGAAAAATCGACTTTAACTTTAGATGATTACAATCATATAGAAAAAGAACGTGATAAAGTAAAAGTATTTTAAAATCAGCAGTTGAAAAGAAGGTAAAAGGTATTAATATCTTATTGCATGGTTGTGTTGGTGCTGGAAAAACTGAATTTTCAAAGCTTATAGCTAATTCCATTAATATTCCAATTTATTCTGTAGTCACCAAAGATAAACATTTTGTCGAAGCAAAAAGAAGTGATAGACTTGCTGATTTATATTCTAAACAGCATATTTTATCACGCAATGGTAATGCTTGTATTCTTTTTGATGAAGCAGAGGATGTTTTAAACAGAGGATTTGGAAGTAATGGGTCATCAAAAGGATATATATATGAATAAATTACTTGAAAATACTCCTGTTCCAGTTATTTGGACTACGAATAATATTTATGATGTTGACCCTGCTTTTTTAAGAAGAATGACTTACTGTATTGAATTTGAAAAACTATCAGAAAATGCAAGATTGAATATCTGGAATAAGGTTTTAAAAAAAAGAATAAATTAAAAGTTTCAAATACAAAAGTTGAAGAATTAAACAAGAATTATGATATATCACCTTCAATCATTGAAATGTTGTTTAAACAAAAAAAATGATAGGTGGAAGTGCTGATGATTTTGAAGATTTGATTGAAAATGTAGCAAGAGTTGTAAGTAGAAAGAAAGTGGTAAAGAAAGAGAACAAAGATTATAAAATTGCTAATTATGATATTAATTTAGTAAATACAGATATTGATATGAATGATTTAACACAGAAAATTAAACAATCAGGAAATTTAAACTTTTCTCTTTGTCTTTATGGTGAACCAGGCACAGGGAAAAGCTTGTACGCCAAGTATCTAGCAGACCAACTTGGAATAGAGGTGTTACTGAAAAGAGCTTCTGATTTAATCTCACCTTATGTAGGACAAACGGAACAAAATATAGCTGAAGCTTTTGCAGAAGCTAAAGCTAAAAAAGCAATGTTAATTTTTGATGAAGCAGACACTTTCTTGCAAGATAGAAATAATGCAGTGAGAAGTTGGGAAATAGCACAGGTTAATGAGATGTTAACACAAATGTAAGCAAGTGAATATCCTTTTTTTGTACTACAAACCTATTAGAAACACTTGATGAAGCTAGTTTAAGAAGATTTACTTTTAAACTCGGATTTAATTTTCTCAATAAAAAACAAGTAAAATTAGCAATGAACCATTTCTTTAACATTGATAGTGATTTCTTTATTAATGGTTTAGCATCTGGTAATTTTGCAACAGTAAAGAAAAGAGTTGAATTTTTAAACATAACAAATGAAAAAGAAATAACACAAATGTTGCAAGAAGAAGTTAAGATTAGGAAATCAAGCGAACTTAAGAATGCGATTGGGTTTTAAAAAAGAGCAAATGGTAGAGAAAAAAAGAAAAAGAAGGAAGGGCTCTGGAACATGGCTATAGTTTAAATTAGGCAGAGCCATTTTTGTAGAAAAATGAATTAATTAATGATATTCTCTACAACTTTCGGTTTTTCATTAAACAGTTTTACTTTAATTTTTGCAGGAGTTTTGTTAACTTCTACACTACAAGTTATGGTTGATGTGATTACAAGTAAATCGGCTTTGATGCTTTCAATAAATTTTGCAAACTGTTGCATAAAAACTAAAGCATCTAGCATACTGTCGTCATTATTAACACATTCAATGCCTACCCAATTAACCTTATTCTCACTAACACTTTTTTCTAAAAGTTTTTTTAGTTCAGTTTCTTTTTCTTCCCCAAAATCTTCGATGATTTCTAATTCTTCAATTAACATATAAATCTCCTATATTTTAATTAAAAAATTCAATAAGGATTTTAAAGAATTAAAGTTCTTAAAAGCTTAAAGAAAAATTCTAATTTTTGCATCTTCGTTTGTTTTAAGAAATGCTTTTTTTAGGGATTTGTTTTCTTATTTCATTATATTTCTGCTTTATATCTTCATTTTTTGAGATTCTTTAAGGATTTTATGATTGTTTTAGGGCTAGAAGTTTTTTACAGTTTTGAAAATTAAAAATTTAAGTTAATGATCTAACTTCTTTAAAATTTTTGCTTATTTTTAAGTAAAAATTTCATACATTTTAACTTATCAATAGGGCTGTAAGTGTTCTATTGCTTATATGTGCAGGTTATCACATTTTTAAAATATTTTCATATTTTTGTGTAATAGATATTAGGCACATTTAAACCCAAACAACTCCTGTATATAGCTTTGAATAAACAATATTATACTTGCAATAATTCTTCCAAAGACGGCTCAATGCCATATCTTAATATAGAATCTATCAAGCTTTGTGCCGAAAATCTGTTAACATCTTTGGCTATTTCTTTTAAGATGTTTGCAGCAAGTTCTTTAACAACAAAAGAGATATGGTCAACTTTTAAAATTTCATAAGCAAATCCTGCAATAGGGTCATAGTTTTCAAAGAAATTACATTGATTTCTAAACTCACTTTCAATTCCCTGTATGATATGGTTAGCGTTATTTTCACTCTGTTCCATATATTCAATAAGTATTGGAATTACATTTCTACCATTATCAATAACTAGCCTACATAATTTATCATTAGTTAATTCAGAAATATACAAATCAACTTCCTCATCATGTCTGCCTAAATTAATTTTATTTAAAACTCTTTGTTCATTATCTTTTTGTTCATGATAAGCTAAGGTCTTTTCTGTTTGTTGTAACATTGCTCCTGCATCTATATATTTAAAAGCTGAGTTCTGATTAGTTGCTTTTTCTGAAACAATACGGAATATATGATGTGAATTATTACAATCCTTAGTCATTATAAAATTCAGTAATCTGCCAAGCGAATAAACATCACTACGCTTATCTCCATCCTTTAATTGCATAAACTGTTCAGGTGCACAGTATCTTAACTGTCCTACTGAATTTGTTAAACACGTTTGATGAGAAGTGAACATGTTTAAATCTTTACCAAGTCCGAAATCAGCAACCTTTAAAATACCGCCTAAAATAAAGATATTATTAGGACTAATATCTCTATGAATTATACCTTTATTATGCACTTCCTTAAACAGTTTTAAAATTTGTTTTATACATTTTATTTTTGTTTCATCCGAGAGAGTTGAATTTTGAATATATTTTTCCAATGTAGTTTCTGCTTGCTCCATTGTATATGAACATTCATTTTCGTCAAAACTAAATACTTTTATAATGTTCTGTAAATCAGTTAAAGACTTAGTTATCTCAAACTCTCTTTTAAAGCGGCTCCTAATTGCTTTGTTTGTTAAAAAATCCTCTCTTAATTTTTTGATAATTAGACCCGTAGATTTTTGTAGATATACATTTGCAAACCCACCACTACCTACAAAAACAAGGTCATCATTTTCACGTATAAAATGATATTCTTTACCATTCTTAGTTATCTTATAAGGATTAGCTTTAAGTCTTTTATTCAATTCATTAAAAATATTTTCAGCCCTTGTTGCAGCTTCAACCAAAGAACATTGTTTATCTGTCATAATATATTCTTGGCTAAGTATTATATTTAAAAATTTATCAAAAGTATTTGAATTTAGAAAATAAACTAGCTTATCAAATACATATCTCCAACGAGATGGAAACCCTGGTCCATAGGTGTCATTATGGTTAAAATGCTGATTAAAAATCTTACAAGCATTGGACCACTTTTGTAGGTATAATGTTCTTCCATATCTCCGCAAAATATTGAAGCAATAAACTTAATAGTATCATCGGATAGCATTCATACTCCTAAAAATACATTAGTAACATAATTATGATAGCATAAACATTGAGGATTTAAGCACACTCTATCCCTAACGCTATTCTCATATTGTAATAAACTTGTGTTGACTCTTTCATCACTAAAACAATTCTTTGATAGATGTTGCTTACAGGGTCATTCTGTGATAAGTTATTCTTGTCAAAGGGTTCCAGAGTTGTAACTTAACAACATTTTTAGTTGGCTAATTTTAATCCGATAGTACCAATAATAATTAATATAATGGATACAACCTTTATAACACTGACTGTTTCATTAAAAAACATCATTCCAATTGCGCTAATCAATAAAATTCCAAAAGCACACCAAATTGCATAAGCTATACTCATATCAATTGTTTTTAAGGCATAAGACAAAAAAATAAAACAAAGCACATAACTTATAACAGTGCCTATTGATGGTATTAGTATAGAAAAACCGTTTGACATTTTTAACGCTGTTGTTCCTATTGTTTCAAAAATAATTGCTAAGATTAGATATAGCCAACACATGTTTTGTTCCTTTCGCATATAATGAACTAAGTATATCATAAATAACTATAAAAGAAGTTAATGGATTTAACCTCACTATAACCTTAAAGCCATTCGCATATTGTAATAAATTTACGTTGAATACTGCATAATACAAACTTATAAATATATGAATAATATTGTTAAAGTTATATAAGAAATTAAAAGTTTAGGATCATTTCTCACTTATATTTAACATTTCATCAAGTGTTTTATTTACGGTTTTTGATAAAATATATGCATTAATAAGTGATATCTTGTGTTTTGCATTTTCAACATTACTTATATAAGCAAGACTAAAGCCAGTTAAATTCGCAATTTGTTCTTGGGAAATTTTTTGTTTATGTCTTTCTATTTTTAGATTAAGTCCGAATGTTTTCAATAGTTCTTTTTTATCCATAATGACATTTTATGTCTTGACACTAAAAATTCTATATACTATAATTTAAATATATATTCTATAGATTAATTTTGATGGTTATTCAAATAATACTTGATATATAATTCTATTTAGATTATAATTTTTTTATATTTTAGAAAGTTAATAAGTATGAAAATAAAATTTATATTTGTTATTGGTTTGGGGATATTTATAGTTTTATTTTGGCATTTTAGAATTATTTTGAATTTTTCAAATAACATTTTAATAAAGTTAAAGTATAACCGTGAAAAGATTGACATAAAATATGTTATTGATGGTGATTCATTAAAGCTTAAAGACGATAAACGTTTAAGGCTTATAGGTATTGATTGTTATGAATTATCGGATTATCCACGTGCTTTTCAACAAATTGATGGAAATAAAACAAAAGATATTCATGATGTTATTAAGTTGGGATATCAAGCAAAAGGATATCTAGAACGTATTATTGATGAAAATAATGGTAATATTTATTTAAAAAAGTCTTCAAATCTTGATGTATATGGACGTATTCTTGGAACTTTATATACAAAAAATGGTGAAAATATCAAT
>USEW01000012.1 GCA_900553845.1 uncultured bacterium | reverse complement strand
ATAAAATTTTCACTTAGAACCTGCGTATTTATTTTATGGAGTATATTTTTAATAATAATTGCTACATTTACTCAAATTACTTTAACAAAAGTTGGTCTACCAACATTTATATTAAAACATATCACAACAGTAAACTATGAAAGTTGTTATAAGTATATCCCGCAAATTCCAGTTGTATTATTTGTTGCCTCTCTGTTAGGAAGAAAATATAGTTTTATAGCAATAAGTTTATATATAATACTGGGTTTATTTTTTATACCCGTTTTTGCTCTTGGCGGTGGTTTAAATTATATGTTTAAATATACTTTTGGATTTATAATTGCATATATTCCAAGTGCTTTTATTATAAGTACTATTTTATGTAAATATAACAACTTTAAATCATACATACAAAGTGCTGTGACTGGAGTATTAATAATACATATTATTGGAATTATATATATGATAACTGTTTTAATGTTTAAACATGAGGCTTTTAATTATATAACAAGTTGGTTATCAACATCAAGTGGAACTAAAATATTTTATGATATTATTTTTAGTTTTATTGCAGTTATTATTGGTAAAACTATAAGAACATTGTATCTTGAAAAATAAAAAAAACGACTCAAAGATGAGTCGTGATGGATAGAATTAGTATTACGGAGTTTATAGAGGAGTTTTATACTTATATAAAATCCGTAAAAATATTTTTTGCTAGTTTTTTTATTATTATTTACAAAAATTTACATATGTAGAAGAAAAAATACTACATCTTGACAATAATATTTTTTAAAGATAATATAAAATAGATCTAATTAGATGTGTAATATATATTTATGGAGGAGACAATTATGAAAATTCATGCTATTAGTAATGCTAATTTTGTTCAAAAAAATGAAAATGTAAAATCAAAAAAAGCAAATCCATCATTTGGTAAGCTTATACCGCAAGTATCAAAAGATTCCCAATCAGAACAAGTAAAAAAAGCGACCATTCGATTTATAACTTTTATGAGAAATTTAACAACAAAGGCTCAAAGTGATAAAAACTCACAAGCTCTATTAAAAAATTTAATTGGAGCAAAAGCTACCAATGAACTAGTTACAAACAGAAAAGAATATACACAAAAAACTGATGCTCTTGCTGATAAAGCATTGCCATTAAGCGGTCAGGGCACAAGAGGTGCAGAAATACGAAAAAGCATAACAGACCAACTTGGCATTGAAGAAACGAATAAAACAATTATGCCATTGCCTGCAATACTTGGTGAAGATGAAGAAGGTCCTGTATATTTAACAACTTCAAATAACGAATTATTACACATGATGCAAGCACAGGTGCTTTCACCAGATGAAGAGGTTTCAATAATTGAAACAGAAAAAAGTGATGGTGATGCAACTGTTATAGTTGAAGGTTTAAAACAAGGTAAAATAAGTGTAGAAAAACCTTTATTGTTTACTTATACAGATGACGTAGGCAGTAACGGTGAAGAAGATTATGAATCATTAATAAAAGAATATGAAAAAATAAAAAATGATTCAGATGTTAAAGTTATTTCCCGTGGATATGTAGCTACAAAAGAAGAAACAGATAGTAAACTCGGTGCATTTTTCCCAAATGCAGATGGAAAATCTTATTACGTATTTGAAAAACCAACAATAAAGGAATTGGATGAAGCATTGGGTGAAAATGATGAAGTTTTGACAAATATCGGTAAAACATTATTCACACCATCAGGATTGGAAGAAATTGCAAGTCGTTTGGGAGATCCTCAAAAAGAAGATACTTTAAAGAAAAACGATCATGGAGAACGTAAATGGCATGTGACAGAAGGAATACTAAGACCTGCAGGTCGTGAAGGAACATTAAAAGTAATAAGAAAAGACGGACAATTTAATGATGTAGGCAATGGAACAATATTTACCGATACAATGGTTAGAATTGCAAAAGGCGCCTTTAAAGGAATATGTGCACCATTTTTAGAAAAACAAATACAAAAAAATGTAACTGCATATTCTGAAAATAAAAAAGACTTTGCGACTTTAAACTATAATGGCACACCGGTTACATTACCAATGACCGACGGTGCATTAAAAAATATCGAAGCTGAAGTATAGGATATCATAAAAAAATAAAAAAGAGGTTATTTTCTAACCTCTTTTTTTATTAAGAAATATAAAAAATTGTAAAAAAAAGTGTATTTGTGTTAAAGTATATATTGTAAAGTAAAAAAAGAAGGTAGAAAAATGGTTAAAAAACTAATTGAAAAAGACACTAAAATGTTTCTAACCGGGAATGAAGTAATTGCATATGCAGCAAACGCAGCACAAGCTGAGTTTATGTATGGTTATCCTATTACTCCCCAAAACGAAATTATGCACACTTGGTGTAAATTATTACCAAAAACAGAAGCAGGCTTCCTACAAACCGAAGATGAAATATCAGCTGGTTTCTCAACAATTGGTGGTATATTAGCAGGAAAACGTGCATTTACTGCAACCGCAGGACCTGGAAATGTAATAATGCAAGATGCAATGAGCATGGCTGAAATGATGAGAATACCTTTTGTTTGCGCAGTTATGCAACGAGGAGGACCATCAACTGCTACTGTTATTTATGCACAACAAGAAACAAACTTAACTTGTTTTGGCGGTAATGGTGAAGGCTTCCGTATAGTTTATTCAACAGCAGGTCACCAAGATTTATATGATTATGTTATCAAAGCATTTAATACAGCATGGAAATATAGATTTCCAACATTTATTTTAGCTGATGGTTATCAAGGTAAAATGAGAGAACCTGTTATGATGTATGACCCAGCTTCACGTGGTATTAAAATGGAACCAACACCTGCTGAATTAAGAGCTATTGGTAAAATAGGTGTTGATAGAGACGCTAATCATTTAAGAAATACATTCAACTTAGAAGAAGAGTTAATGGAACACTTGGAAGGATATCAAAAAGATTTTGATGAGATGGCTAAAGAAGTGGCAGAATATGAAGAATACAAAGCAGAAGATGCCGAAATCCTAATTATTGCTCACGGTATAGTTGCACGTTCTGCCAAAACAGCTATTGATGCTTTGCGTGAAAAAGGCATTAAAGTTGGTTTATTCCGTCCTATAACAATACGTCCTTTAGCTGTCGAACCATTACGTAATGCTGTAAAACGTTCAAAACAATTATTGTTTACTGAATCAGCAAATGGTCAGTTAGCTCGTATGGTATTGGAAAAACTATATGGATTAACTACACCATACTCTACATTATATAAAATGGGTGTTGGTGTTACAGGTGATGATTTAATTCATAAAGTTGAAGAAATGATAAGTTCATCACAAGTAGTTGCATAAAATATAAATAAAGGAGAATAAAATGGTAGAATTATTAAATTTACCACCGCAAATACCAAGCGCTCAAAATACAAAAGTTGGAGCAAGTAAATTCTGTCCTGGTTGTGGGCATGGGATAATACTAAAAAGTTTAGCCTATGTTATTGATGAATTAGGCTTACAAGAACGTTCAGTATTTGGTTGTGATATTGGGTGTAGTTTGTTATCCTGGAATTTTATGAATATTGACACAGTTCAAACACACCATGGTCGTACAACACCTGTTATTTATGGTGTAACCCGTGCAAATCCTGGAACAGTTGGTATTGCTTACATGGGTGATGGCGGTGGATTAGCTATCGGTTCACAACATTTGGTTAACGCATCAGTTCGTGGTGAAAATATGTTAATCTTGTTATGTAATAATACAAACTATGGTATGACAGGCGGTCAAATGTCACCAACAACTATGCCGGGTCAAATTACAGAAACTACACCTTATGGTCGTGATTGCGAAACTACAGGAAAACCTGCAAAGGGTGCTGAAATGGTAGCTTCAATAGTTGACCCTACTAAATCATTTGTAGCTCGTTCATCTGTTAGCAATGTAAGAAAACTACGTGCAACATTAAAGAAAGCTTTAACAAATGTTGCAAATGGCGGTTTTTCTTTTGTTGAAGTATTATCAATATGTCCTCTTAACTGGAGAACCAACAACAAAGATACATTTGGTCGACTTGCAAAAATGGAAGAATTTTTTGAAGTTAAAGACTTTGTTGTTCCCGAAGGACTTAATTAATTTTTTAAAGGAGAAAAAAATGACAAGAACAAAAATAGTCCTAGCCGGTGAAGGCGGACAAGGTGTACAATCTGTTGCTAAAATATTAGTTGAAGCAGGTTACGAAGCAAATAAAGAAATTCTTTATATACCAAACTTTGGTGTTGAGCAACGTGGTGGTGTTTCAATTGCTTTTTGTCAAATCGGTGATGAAAAAATTGGTGAACCACGCTTTTCAAAAGGCGACATTGTTATTATGTTATCAGACCGCGCAATTGAAAGATGCCAAACTTATATTGATAAAGACACTGTTGTGATTTATGATACATCTGTTTGCAACACAAAACCAACTGTTGAATGCAAAGAAGTTATTGGCATCCCTGCAAATCAAATAGCACATGATGAATTAAGCGTTCGTGTATTCAATATTATTATCTTAGGTGTAATTATTCAAGCGACTAAAGTTATGCCCATTGATTATGTTAAATCAGCTATGGAACATGCTTTAGGTAAAAAATTCGATAAAAAGCCTGAATTACGTGAATTAAACTATAAAGCACTTGAATGTGGTATGAAACTTGTTGAAAAGGCAAGTGTTTAGAAAAGAGGATGTTATAAAATGAATGAAAAACAACAATATAAAGGTCTAAAAATCGAAGGTGTTCAGAAAGGAAAAGCAGACTGGTATTTGTATACTGATTTATGCAAAGGATGTGGCTTATGTTTAGAAAAATGTCCTATGAATGCAAAAGGTGAAAAATGCCTTTCATGGTCAAATGAAGTTGGTATTTATGCCACACCTGCTGTCCAACCTGACCCTAATATTTGTATTGGCTGCGGAGCATGTGCTTTAACATGCCCTGATAGTGCTATACGTGTTGAAAAAAATAAAATAAATTTATTATAAAAATTAACAAATGAACAAATCGCCCTGTATTGTCATATGGCGATTTGTTTTATATTTATATAAAATTCAGACCTAAATATACGTTGTAAAAGAAAAGGTTTCATTAGCTAGGACAGAATTATATAAAATAAACAAAGTATGAAAATTAATTTAAGAAAGCTTTATATCAAAGTATATAAAGCTTTTTTTTAATTTGTTATTCTTTTGTTGTTATTATTTTATATTTAACATTATTGGATGAAGTATTTACAGATACAGTAATGTATCTGTTATTATCTGTAGGTTTATTTTGAGTTAATACACCATCATTCTTTATATAAAATTTATTATCTAAAAGAGTAGATTTTCTAAAGATATTAGCTTTTTTACCTCTTTGAGCTTTACCATTAAGCATTAATTTCCACATATTACTTATACTATTTTCATAATTATTTTTACCTGCTGCATCCTTTTGACAATCTGGATCATTGTCAGCTAAATATGTTATTAATGATGTAAGCTTTATTTGTTTTTGTTTATCTAAAGTAGATTTTGTTAAATTAGCTACAACATCACTTAATTGTGCCTTAGCAAATGAAATCTTTTCATCCTTTAATAAAGAATTAAATACAAATAAATCTAATTTATCTTTTTCATCTTCCGTTAGCGCTGTTTCTTCATATTTATTGCTTTTTATATCATAATTATAAAACTTTCCATTTTCCTCAACTATAACTTTCTTTTCAGTCTCAGAGTATTTTACATTATATGTTTTCAAAGGTGTTTCATTTGATGTATAAGTAATCTCATTTTTATTTTTTTGTTTAACATCATAATCTTCTTTAAGTTTACCATTAAATCCAGTTAATGTTCTAAATACTAAACCACTTGATGATGCGTTAAATATTTGCGATAAATATTTTTGTATAGCTTCATCTTTTTTACCATTTGCTCTTGTTAAAGATTTGCTCATAAAGTCATTAAGTACCTCTTGCTTACTAAATGATTTTGTAATTACACAATTATTTTTAATTACATTTAAAGCATTTGGATTTTCTTTAATTATTGTGTTAAATTTATCGACAGTATCAGCAGCTTTTAATTGTGACAAAACATTTTTTGTATTCCTATTTAATGAGGTTTCATCTATTGTTGATAGCAACTCTTTTAATGCATTAATAGCATTCTTTTGCATTGAAGAAATAAGCTCCTCATTATTTGTGTTTTCAATATTTAACAAGTCAACACAATTTTGAAGAGGATTATACTCAACTGTCAAATTATAACCTTGTGTATTATAAACAAATCCTCGTTCTACATCAGTTATTTCAACATATCCTTCAGCATCAACATCTATTTTTAATAAGTATTCATCTTCTGCATTAACAAAAGAACCTGATTTAGCAACATAATATGTATTGTTATTTTCAAATTCATACAAATCTTTTATTGCATCAAAATTGAAAAACAAATTTTCTTTATTATCATATTGAAGTTTATTTATTGCTAAAGATGTTTTAGCTAATGATATTTTTTCGTACAAATCTGCATTTAATGAATAAACATCACCAATTGTATTAATAAAATTTGATAAATCGTTATTGTCAAGCAACTTATCTTCTTGTGAAACTTCTTTTGCTTTATTTTCAAAATAAGTTTGTAGATATTTACTTTCTCTATCATTTTCATTTAAAGCTTTTTTGATTTTATCATTTTCTATTAATTTTATCATTTTATCAAGTTCAAGAGTTGAATCAAGTTTAAATAAGAAACAATCCTTTTCTTCATCAGTTACATTAAATTTATACTTAAATGTTTCTTTATTTATAATATCAAACCCTTTTAAGTCATCTGCATCTAATATTAAATATAAAGAACTATCATCTGGTTTTTGTTCAACTGAAACATTTTTAACATCTATTAAATCAGTTGAAAAATCTTTTAAAGTTTTATTATCTTCATCAAACGGTATCTCTTTTGTATCAGGTTTCTCTATAATAGTATCTTCATCTAGTTCATCAATAGCTAGTTTATCAGCTTTTTCCCAAACCTCATCAAGTTTATCCGGTTTATTTGCATATGATTGCTTAATTATCTCATCTAAGGTGCTTAAAGATGTTACTACATTAGCTTTTGAATCAATTAATTCCTTGTTGGTTACTGCATCAAGGTTAGTAGGATTACCTTCTTTTATATATTTATTTAATTCAAACACTAGCTTATCAATATTATTTGATAAATCACAAGTATCAATATCTTTAAATAATGCTAAATTTGATTTATATGTTGTTAATGCTTTTTGAAGTTGTTTAGCATCTTCTATTTTATATGTTTTACCTTCTTGTAAATTTCCCAATAATTTTTGGATAGTTTGCGTTTGATTTTTTTTAACATTATCCTTTACTTTATTTACACCTTTAGCAACAACCTCTTGCACACTATCTTTTGCTTTTTCAGCGGCTTTTTTACCCTGACCTTTATTTATTATTCCATAAGCTACTAAAGATGCTACACTCACACCTGCTAATGTTCCTAAAGTATAAGTAACAGCTTTTTTTAACTTTTCATTTTGATTTTCATTTTTTTTAAAATCTTTTTTATTAAAATTTAAAGAATTTATCTTTAATTGTTGTGATTGATAATTACCATATTCATTCATGTTTAATTTCCTATATCTTAACTCACATATATTTAACTAAACAAAAGTAAATAAATAAATTTGCTACAAATTTAAATTTTTATAAAAAAAATTTACAAAAATTTACAAATTAAAGAGATTCTTTATATTTTCTTCATAATTTTGAGTCAAAATACCATCCTCTGTTATGATTCCTGTGATTAATTCGTGTGGTGTTACGTCAAATGACGGATTGATTGATTTTGTGCCTTCTCTACAAATTGATTTACTGTTAATAATAAACACTTCTTCTTCATTTCGCATTTCAATTGGGATTTTATCTCCAGTTTTTATTCTTATATCTATTGTGGACTTTGGTGCTGCAATATAAAAAGGAATATTATGATATTTTGCACATATTGCAAGTGTATATGTCCCTATTTTATTGGCTGTATCTCCGTTTAGTGCAATTCTGTCAGCCCCTACAACCACCATATCAATATAACCATTTTTCATAAAATAAGAACACATGCCATCTGTTAATAGTGTGACATCTATTCCATCTTCAATAAGTTCCCAAGTTGTAAGCCGCGCTCCTTGCTGACGTGGGCGAGTTTCATCAGCATACACTTTTATTGTCTTATCTTTTGCATATGCACTTCTTATTACACCTAAAGCCGTACCATAGCCTACTGTTGCCAATGCTCCTGCATTACAATGAGTCAAAATGCCTGCGCTTTTGCTTACAACCTTGGCACCATTTTCTCCTATTTTTTGGTTTATAATTATATCATCATTTTCTAATTTTAAAGCATTTTCTACAAGTTCATCAATTAATCTTTGAATATTACAACCTTCAAATCTTTTAATTATATCAATTTGCTTTTCAATCGCCCACATCAAATTTACAGCCGTTGGACGGGATGTTTTAAGCCAATTTGATTTTTCAATAAGTTTATTTTTAAATTTTAATACATCACTTTCTTCTCTTTCAAGTTCATAAGCGCCCAAAACTACACCACAAGCTCCTGCTATACCAATTGCCGGCGCCCCTCTTACTATCATATTCTTTATGCTTTCATACATTTTATCAATTGTTTTAACTTCAATATATTTATACTCATATGGAAGTAATGTTTGGTCTATCATTTTTGTAACATTATTTTCCCATTTTATTGTTCTTATTTTTGAATCTAGTATCATATTTTTATTCTCCTATTTCATAGTCTATATTTTCGTTTAAAATATTTTCATTTATTTCATCTTTAAATAAATATGTTCTTATTTGGTAGTATAAAAGTGAGCTAAAAGAATTCATTAAAGCGCCACCTAATAGTGCTACGAAAAACACCATTAAAAGCATCACAAAAAAACCTTCGCGAAAAAGCATACTTACACCTAAATAAAATGAACTTTTATAAATCAGACCGATTATAGTTGCAAGTGGTACAAAAGTTATTGAAAATCCTAAAAATGATATGAATCCTATTATTGCCCCATATATCAACGATTGTTTTAAATCTAAAACTCCCATCATATTATATTTTGTCATATACATTATTACAATTGGTGCTGACAAAAATAATATTACAAAAAATGATAAAACGTTTATAATTGGAACAACTGTTATTATACCAATTATAGCTCCAAGTATTGATGAAATTATAACCATACGTTTCAATACAACTAATTCCATTTTTTACCCCAAATTTTTATTTTATTAAATTATACCATAAATAATATTTTTATATCAGCGCAGAGGCCAATTTTAAATTATTTAATTATTATTTGCCCTCTGAGCCGAACGAGCATGGCATATTGCAATAGCTATTGAATCGATAGTATCATCCAGCTTTGTATCAGGCAATTCAACATAAAACTCCACATATTTTTTTACATCATCCTTTGAGGCACGACCAAAACCAGTTATAGTCTGCTTTACTTCAATAGGTGTATAACCGTAAATAGGTATTTTATATTTTTCCAAAGCTGCAAGTATCACTCCTCTTGCCTGGCTCACTTGCATTACTGTTTTTTGATTTTTAAAAAAATATAATTTTTCTATACTTGCAACATCAGGTTTATATTTTTCACACAAAAAACATATGTCTTCAAAAACCTCAAGAAGTCGTTTTTCTTCTCTATCTGTCTGATTTGTCTTTATTGCTCCCGAAGCTAAAAGCTTGTATTGTTTGTTTGTATACTCAACCAAACTATATCCGACAATTGCCAACCCTGGATCTATACCCAAAATTATCATAATATTATTTTAAATTTTCAATTAATTCTCTAATAACAGCTTCTTGGGACAAAATTTCATTAATCCTAGCTCTTGTTTGTTCAATCAAGTCAGTTTTTGCATTTTGCATAAATTTTTCATTATTTAGTCTTGCTTCAAGTGATTTTTTCTCATTTGTCAATTTTGTAAGTTTTTTATTTTGCCGCACAACTTCCTCGTCAAAATTAATTAGATTATCTAATGGTACTAATATTTTTGAATTTGATACAACACAATTTGCACATTTTTTATCCTTAGCTTCCATCAAGTCATAACATATTGAATTAACTTTTGCAAGACGTTTAATATAAGGTTCAATAGATTTAAAAATATCTACTTCATTTTTATTAGCATCGATAATAATATCAATTGAAAGCCCAACATTAATATTAAATGACTGTCTTAAATTTCGCAAAGATTTAATAGTTTCAAAAACAACTCCCATTTGTTTATCTTCATGTTGATAATTTAGTTTATCAATGTATAAAGGAAAATCTGCTTTAATCAATGCATCATTTTTCTCATTTTTAACGTTTGGTATAAGCTGCCATATTTTTTCTGTTATATGTGGCATAATTGGGTGTAAAAGTCTTAAAGTATTATCTAAAACATATCTTAAAACACGTTTAGTATTCAAACTTATTTTTTCGTCACTAAGTTGGACTTTTGAAATTTCTAAATACCAATCACATAAATTATTCCAGAAAAATTCATATAAAACATGAGCCGTTTCACCAAAACGATATGATGTCATATTTTCATTAACTATTTTTGCTGTTTCGTTTAATCTATTCAAAATCCACTTATCAGCAAGTGTTAAAGTACCAAAATCAATTTCTTTATTATCAACATCACTTATATTCATCAAAGTAAAACGTGAAGCATTCCAAATTTTGTTAGCAAAATTACGTCCATACTCAAAACGTTCATCGCTAATTTTAATATCCTGACCACCATAGGTATTTAAAGATGTTAATGTAAATCTTAAAGCATCTGAACCGTATTTATCAATAATTTGAACAGGGTCAATTGTGTTACCTTTAGATTTTGACATTTTTTGACCAAATTCATCACGAATAAGCCCATGGATATATACTGTTGAAAAAGGAGCTTTGTCTGTAAATTCATAGCCCATTGTAATCATCCTTGCAACCCAGAAGAAAATAATATCAAACCCAGTTACAAGCGTTGTTGTCGGGTAGAATTTTTTAAAATCTGAATTTTCAACATAGGGCCAATTTAAAGTTGAAAAAGGCCAAAGACCTGATGAAAACCAGGTATCAAGCACATCTTCATCTTGTTTATATATCTCAGGATTTGGATTATCTTTTGCAACAATCATTTCACCAGTTTCTTTGTGGTAATAAGCGGGAATTTGATGACCCCACCACAACTGACGAGAAATACACCAGTCACGAATATTTTCCATCCAACTTAAATAATTTTTCTCCCACCTATCAGGGATAAATTTAATTTCACCTTTATCAATTGCTTCAATTGCACGTTTTGCAAGCGGTTCCATTTTCACAAACCATTGTTCAGACAACAATGGTTCAATAGTCGTATTACATCTTTGACATTTACCAACATTATGCTCATGTGGTAAAATACGAAGCAAAGTCTCTTGAACTTTTAGCATCTCAATGGTTTTTTTACGTGCTTCATATCTATCAAGTCCATGTAATTCTTTTGGAACATAGCCGTTTGCTTTCATTTTACCATTTTCATCAATAACCCATATTGGTTTTAAATCATGACGTTTTCCAACTTCATAGTCATTGGGGTCATGAGCTGGAGTGATTTTAACAGCACCTGTTCCAAAAGACTTGTCAACATAATCGTCTGCAATAATAGGTATTTCACGACCTGTTAAAGGCATAACGACTTTTTTACCAACTAAATCTTTATACTTATAATCATTTGGATTAACAGCAATAGCAACATCTCCAAACATTGTTTCAGGTCTTGTAGTTGCAACAACAATTGCACCTGATTCATTTTTCAATGGATATGATATCTCCCACAATGACCCCATTTCAGTTTCATATTCGGTTTCAATGTCTGAAATAGCGCTACAACAACGCGGGCACCAGTTTACTATATAAGCACCTTTATATATTAAGCCTTTTTCATACAAACGCACAAAAACTTCCTTAACCGCTTCATTGCAACCTTTATCCAATGTAAAACGCTCACGTGTTCTATCAAATGATGCACCCAAACGTTTAAATTGATTTAATATAGCGCCTTTATGTTCATTTGCCCATTTCCAAGTTAATTCCAAAAACTTTTCACGCCCTAAATCAAAACGTGATTTGTTTTCTTCTCTTAATTTCTTTTCAACAACATTTTGTGTAGCAATCCCAGCATGGTCAGTTCCCGGTATCCACAAAGCTTCATAACCGGACATTCTATGATATCGTGTCAAAATATCCTGTAATGTTCCATCCAACGCATGTCCCATATGCAAAACACCTGTTACATTTGGTGGAGGAATAACTATTGTATATGGAGGCTTACTTGATTTTTCATCAGCTTTAAACAAGAAATTTTCTTCCCAAAACTTATAAATTTCTTTTTCAACACTCAATGCATCATATTGTGTTGGCATTTGCTCAATTGTTTTAGCTTCCATATATTTAATCCTATCTTTTTTACTATCTTATTTTATTTAAATCAAACTTACGTATACGAACATTTTGAGGTGTAACTTCAACAAGTTCATCGTCTGAAATATATTCCAAGCAATCCTCTAGCGACATAAGGCGTGGAGCCTGTAGAGTAACCATTACATCTGCCGTTGCACTTCTCATATTTGTTAATTTTTTAGTTTTGCATATATTAACAACAACATCCTGAGGTCTATTTGCTTCGCCTATAATCATACCTCGATACACTTTTGTTTTTGGTACTACGAAAAATACGCCACGGTCCTCAAATTGATTTAACGCATAAGGTATGGCTTCTCCGTTTTCGTGTGCAATAATTGAACCATTACGTTGTTTATCAATATCACCGCAATATGGTCGATATTCATAAAAAGTATGATTCATAATCCCTTCGCCACGAGTCAAACGAATAAAATCCGAACGAAATCCTATCAATCCTCGAGATGGTATAACAAATCTCATATTAGTTCGAGTGCCGACTACCTGCATTTGTTGGAGCTCACCTTTTCTATTTGAAAGCTTTTCAATTGTAGAGCCTGCATATTCTTCTGGAACATCTATAAACAAGTTTTCAAACGGTTCATAAGTTTTGTCATCAATGGTTTTTAAAATAACCTGAGGTTTTGAAACTTGAAATTCATAACCTTCACGCCTCATTGTTTCAATAAGTATACCCAAATGCAGTTCTCCACGACCGCTTACACGAAAAATGTCAGTATTATCAGTATCTTCAACACGTAAACTTACATTTTTTTCAAGTTCTTGATATAATCTTTTTCGTATTTGACGGCTTGTTACAAACTTTCCTTCCTGACCTGCAAATGGTGAGTTATTTACCTGAAAATTCATTTGTAATGTTGGTTCATCAATTTTTATTAACGGTAACGCTTGAGGGTTATCAATTGATGAAATAGTTTCCCCAATTTGTATATCTGCAAAACCTGCTATTGCAACTATATCACCAGCTTTAGCATTTTCTATTTCAACTCGACCCAAATCCTTAAATCCAAATAGTTTAACAATTTTACCACGTTGAACCGAACTATCAGCTTTTATTAACGACACCATTTCATTTGCATTAATTTCACCATTTACAATCCTGCCTATAGCTATACGACCTACATATTCATTATAATCAAGCGTTGTCACATGAAATTGAAGATTTTTAGCTTTATCGCCTCTTGGCGGTTTTATATTTTCTATTATACAGTCAAGCAATGGAATTATATCATTGCTTTCGTCTTCAATCTCTTTTTTTGCATATCCATTTAAACTTGACGAATATATTATTGGAAAATCTATCAAATATTCATTATCTGTTAACTCAGTAAACAAATCAAAAACTTTATCTATTGTTTTATCAGGTTCAGCTTGCGGCTTGTCTATTTTATTAACAACTACAATAACCCGAATACCTAATTCTAAAGCTTTTTTTAAAACAAATCTTGTTTGAGGCATAGGACCTTCAGCCGCGTCAACAATAAGCAAAGCACCATCAACCATACCTAAAACCCGTTCAACTTCTCCGCCAAAATCAGCGTGACCTGGTGTGTCTACTATATTTATTTTATATCCGTTATAATTTACAGATACATTTTTTGCCAAAATTGTTATTCCTCGTTCACGTTCAATATCGTTATTATCCAAAACTCGTTCTTCAACAACCTCGTTTTCCCGAAAAACTCCGCATTGTCTCAACATACAATCAACAAGAGTTGTTTTTCCATGGTCTACGTGAGCTATTATTGCTATATTTCTTAAATTGCTATTATCCATATTTCCTGTTTTTCTTTTTTACTATTACTTAATTATAATATAACAGACACAAACTTTGAAGTAAAATAGAAAAATTCTTCATGTTATAATATCTTTATGGAAAATGTTATTCAAAAACTTAAAGACAAAAATTTATTTAAACTTGTTTTAGGTCTTGGAAATTTAAACTTTGAAGAAATTCAATATATTATAAATATATATTCAAACACAAATACCGACATTATTGACCTTCCACCTAATCAAGAAGCTATTAATATTGTATTTCAGGAATTAAAAAATAATAATAAAAATATTAATGACTTTATTTATTCTTTAAGTTATGGACTTAAAAATGATAAACATAATTCTTGCGCTTTTATAAATAGTGAAAAATGTAAAAAATGTTATAAATGTATAAAACAATGTCCGCATAAAGCTATTTTTATAAAAGATAAAAATATTATAATTGATGAGAAAAAATGTATTGGATGTCAAAAATGTAAATGCAAAGCTATATCTTATAAAAACAAATATTCACTTTGCGATTTTGATGCAATTAAACTGGCAAATAAAAATAATGTTAAAATCATTGAACTTCATGCTTCTATTTCCAAAACAAAAATAATAAAACAAGCTTTTGACAATTTAAATAACAATTTTGATGGAATTATATCTGTTTGCTTTTCGCGTGAATATTTGTCTGAATATAAGTTAATAAAACTTACTGATTATTTTATAAAAAAACGACAAGCAAAACCTCTTATTATACAAGCTGACGGATTTTCAATGTCAGGTGGAGATAATAACTACTCATCTACAATAAATGCAGTTTCCTGCGCTCAATTATTTCAAAAATATTTAAATGTTCCAAATTTTTATATTTTTATTTCAGGCGGTACAAATGAAATGACTTCACAACTTGCCAAACTTTCAAACATTCAATATTCAGGAATTACTGTGGGAAGTTATGCAAGAAAAATTATTAAAAATCTTTCATATGAAATAGCAATAGATAATGCCAAAAGGCTTGTTGATAAATGCAAACAATAGAAAATATCATATTAAATTTTATAAATCAATATCAAGTTGAAAAAAATTACAAGGCTATACTTGTTGGTTTTTCAGGTGGTGCTGATTCAACTTCTTTACTTTTTGCTTTAAATAATATTATAAAAAAAAATAAGCTTAATTTAAAAATTATTGCAATACACTTAAACCACAACCAAAGAGGTATTGAAAGTGATAATGATGAAAAATTTTGTTTTAATTTGTGTAAAAAATTAAATATTGATTTTTATTCACATAAATTAAGTTCAAATAAAAAATTATCTGAACTTGATGCTCGTAATGAACGATATAATTTTTTTAAAATTGCATCTAAAAAATTTAACACAAATTGTCTTTTTTTAGCTCATAACCAAAATGATAATATTGAAACATTTTTTTACCGTATCATAAAAGGTACATCGCCAAATGGTTTAAAATGTATGTTACCTTATCGTAAAAACGAAAATCTTGATATTTATCGTCCTATGCTTGAAATAAAAAGAAATGATATTGAATCATACCTAAACTTAAATAAAATAAATTTTGTAAATGATTGTACTAATTTTGAATCCGAATTTTCACGTAATTATATTAGAAATAAAATAACTAAACATTTTTTGCATATCAATATAAATTATCAAGAAGCTGTTTCAAATCTTATTAAAATAATAAATACTCAAGAAAATTTGCTTGATAATATTTTAAATGAAAGTTTAACAAATATTTTAATTTTTGATAATAATGAACAAATTTTAAATAATAAAAAATGTAATACAAAAAACTTTCTAATTTTAAACACAGCGTTAAAAACACGTCTTATATTACAATTATTGCAAGAAAATAAAATCGATTGGAACTATAAAAAAATAAATGAAATTTCAAATTTTATTGCAATAAATTCAACATTAAAAAATGGCAAATGTATGTCTATAAGAAAGAATTTATTTTTATTTTCAAATGTTGATTACTTTTATTTTTATAAACAAGAAGAGAAAAATGAAGATTTTATTATTATTAATGACCTTAATCAAACTTATGAATTTGACTGTTATAGAATATATTTTGAAAAGCTAAAAAAAATCCCAAATAATTTTCCAAAAGAAAATGAAGATATAGCAATTGTATCATTTGATTTGGTAACGTCGCCGTTTTGCATACGATATAGGCAAAACGGCGACGTTATACAACCTTTTGGAATGAATGAAGGAAAAATGAAACTTAAAAAATATTTTATAAATAAAGGTATTTTTAAACATAATCGTGATAAAATATTTTTATTAGCTGATAATAATAATGAAATATTGTGGGCTAAAAATGTTGGATTAAGCAATAAATTAAAAGTTTTAAATGATAGCAAAAAAATATATAAAATAGTTATTGAGAAGGTTTAATATTATGGAATTGGATAAAAATTTAAAAGATTTAAAAGTTTTATTTGATGAAGATACTATACAAAAAAGAATTAAAACACTTGCAAATGAAATAGAAAAAGAACATCAGAATAAAGATGAAGATTTGCATGTAATATGTGTATTAAAGGGTTCAGCCTTATTTTGTTGTGATTTAATAAAAAAACTTAATTTGCCAATTATTCTTCATTTCATTCGCATTTCAAGCTATGGAAATGATTTTCAATCAAGTGGAAAAATAAATACCATTGATTTAACTTTGCCTGATTTAAAAGATAAAAATGTCCTTATAGTTGAAGACATACTTGATACAGGACATACAGCTAAATTTGTTACTGACTTGTTAAATCTAAAATATTGCCCAAAATCACTTAAATTTGCAACATTATTAAATAAAAAATGTGCTCGTCAAAATGATATCGAAGCTGATTTTATTGGTTTTGAAATCCTGTAAGATTGTATTCTCTTGCCGGACCGATTTGTCGATATCCAATAGGATCAGATCCGGAGAGGTGGTACGGATTCGTTGAATGGCTTCCTGTTGATTACTGGCTTCAAGAAGCATAAAATCAGCTTCCCGGAGAGTCTTTAGGATTTTTTCCGGATCACGAAAGGATGAAGTAATCACTAAAAGAGTATATTGACAGTTGTTAATTGGCATGTAGGATTATTTTACAGAAGGAATAGAACAAATTTTATCTAAATTTGTAAAATGTTGCTCCAGACTGGTCACTTCGGGGAGTTCCGGATGCTCTATTTTGTTTTTAAGTTGATCCCAGACCGGTTTTATCTCTTGTAACCAATGACGTAAATGATTCTGTTTGATTTCCAGCTCTAACCGGGCAGCTCTCTCTTGTTTGAGGTGGACAGTTAAGCGTTTTATAAGTTGATAATTATCCAATTGTAAAGCGATAACCGAGGACAGATCTTGCAGGCATTTGATTTCTTCCGGAGTCCAGGGGTGAGTCGTCGAACATTGGGTGAAAGCGATAAAAGCAAATTGTGATCCCGATTCGAATAAAGGTAATAGTAACATTTGGCGGCAATCGGTAGCTTTTAGTAACTCTGCTAATTCCGGATTACCCGACACATCCGATTCCTGAATAATTACCTGATTTTGTGTACAAAGTTGTTGTACAAGTTCCCGGTCGTATATCAGGCTGTTGTGCCTGAATTCTTCGGGAATGGCTTTTAACGACTTTTCATGCCAGTTATAAGTGATCGTATAAGTCATATTGTGATGAACCTCGATGATGTATATACGATCATGATTGCTGATTTTGCCGATCAATTCCAAAGCCTTTTCCAAACTTTGAGAAAATTTACTACCGGATGTAAATGCAATACTTAAACGCATTAAAACATCAGGAGTGATATGTTTCATTTCCATAGGAGCATGAGTATTGTCCCGCATAGCATTGAATGTTAATTTTGGGACGCTTTTTATAAATTAAACCTGTTATTTATACCTTGAATGTGTTCGAGAAGTTGCGAAGAAGAGCTTATTTAACTTTTAAAGGAGGTAAGGGTGTAGGTATAATTTTTTCTTTCTATTCCGATTTCGGGTTCTGTGTCGTCAGACCGGTTCGTCTGGAACGGTCTGTTAAGTCTTTCCCTCACTGACCGACAGAAGCGACCGGGTCCCCGAACACAAGCCCTGAAGACGAATAAGAACAAGATTAATTCTAGGTTTATTATTTTCTATCTATTCCGATTTCGGGTTTTATACCGTCAGACCGGTTCGCCAGGAACGGTCCGGTAAGGCTTTCGTTGATTTCATCGGTTCTTCTCCTGCTCGGAAAAACAAAATCTTTTGTTTTTCTCTCGCTTATTCGAAGAACTCACTGACCGGCGGAACTCCTCACTTCGTTCGTCAAACACCACCGGTCGGGCGTTCGGAAAACCTAACCGGACCCTCGTTCACTGCTCCAATGGTCTTCAGACATAAAACCCTGCATCTATCGTTAGCACTACCGGGCAAAGAAAATATAAGGAAGTTTTTACAATTAAATTCCGGGGCAGCCTATCGGAGTGGGAATATCTGACTCCTTTATAGGAATAAACTTTTACAAAATATTGATTTATAGATAGTATTCTGGTTTAAGGTTTGAAAAGCTCTGTTATTTGAACTTTATGGTTTTCAGGTCCTGATTAGTTTACCATGAAGTGATAACGTCAGTCGAAGGTGTTCGTGTTCGGGGACCATTGGAACTCTGGCGAGTGTCGTCTTGCTTTTTCTGAACGCCCGACCGGTGGTGTCTGACGAGCCTGC
>USEW01000011.1 GCA_900553845.1 uncultured bacterium | reverse complement strand
AATCAGGTATAATTCTTGGCCGTTTTTTGTAAATATTTGTAAAAATTTTATAAAAAACATGCAAATTATAATATAAAAATAACTTTTATATTATAATAAGAGTAGAATATAGGGTTACACTATTATTGTTTTAAAAATCGTAAATTGTGGAACATTAATAGTATAACGTGGTAAGTTTGAAAATAATCAGGAGATAAATTAATTATGAGATGCTGCAAATTCAAATTCAAGTTAAGTTTAAAGAAGGTACTTGCTTCATTTTTATCATTAACACTGTTAGGTTTCCAAGCAAATTTGATGTCCTTTGCAGAAACTAATATAACTGGTGTAACCGGAAATAATGGTATATATGATATTAGGCCTACTGGTGGTAGTGGCAATACAGGTTTTCGTCATTATACAGACTTTTCACTAGGTGAAGGGCATACAGCTAATTTAATATTTGAATATCAAAATAATCCTATTACCCGTTTTATAAATGCTGTTGATAATAAAGTTACAATAAACGGTATATTGAATTCTGTTAATGGAAATGGTGCATTTGCAAATGGACGGGCTATATTTGTATCACCAAGTGGTTTTGTTGTTGGTGCAAGCGGTGTTGTAAATGTTGGGTCACTTGATGTTTATACGCCATCAATTTCAGCATATGATTCTTTTAAAAATTTATCAGTTGAAAATATGACAGATGCTTTGCTTAATAGCGATGCATATTATGGTAATGGCTCTATAACCATTAATGGCATGATTTTGACACGTGAAGGCATGACTCTTAAAGATAAAAACATAACTTTTGGCAACGGAAACGATATTTATGCAAAAACAGCACATGGTTTTACTTCAAGCGATGCAAACTATTCTCAAGAAGGCATTGCAGGTGCTGCAAATAGTGATATTGCAAGAGCCAATGCAGATGCTTTATTTAATATGCTTGTTAATGCAGGCAAAGGAAATACTGATAGCCGTGTGAGCTTTGGAGCTGATAAAAAAGGCAATGTTTCAATTGTTATGAAAGACGGTGCTCATGTTAGAACAACTAATTTAAATATGGTTGCAAATGGTGATGTTAAGATAAACATGGAGCTAGACCCCCAGTTTATCACTAATCGAGAAGCAGAAAATTATGCTAGATCTTCGTCGGAATATTCATTAAATGGTGAAATATATTCAACTGGAAAATTTGATTTTACATATGCTCTTGATGAAGCTACACAGAAAGAAAAACTCATAGAACGTTTTGGTGAAGAGCTAAGTGAACATAATTTAGCTAATTTATATGTAAAAAATAGTTTCAATGTAAATGGTGTTATTTCTGCAAAAGATGTATCAATAGAAAATAATGCAATTGGAGGAAGTGGTCTTTTTGTTAATGATAATGCCATTATTAAAGCTTCAAACACTATGGATTTGGTAAATCATGGTGGTCATTTTGCATTGTTCGGAACTTTAAAACTTGATAATGTTGATAATAATGAAAATGCTTTAATAAATATAACTAATAATATATTTAAATATCAAGCTAAATCAGGCGGTATGTATTTAAGTGGTAATATTGAGGCAAATAATGCTTCTTTAAACATTTTAAATTCCAGAAACAGTGGAGCTGGAGGAGCGTCACCTTTAAGTTTAGGTTCTGATGGAAAGATTAATGTTACAAATGGAGATATTAATATTACACAAAAAGCTGGTTCTTTTATTATAGATGAAGGAAATAGTATTAAAATTTCAGATAACGGAAATTTAAGTATAAACAATATTGAACAATGTTCAAGAATCTTATTGAAAGGTGATATAGATGTTGCTGGTGATGTTTCTTTGTACGTTGGAGAACCTATACAGAATCGTTCGGGGGATATATTTGTAGTTGGTAATATTAAATCAGGTAATAATGTATCAATATTGAATGAAACTAATTCCCGTTCAATAATTGTTAATAGCATAATAGATAGCAATAATGATATTAAAATATCAAATAGTGAAAACGCTGCTTCAATTGTTATTAATGGGACACTATCCTCTGCTAATGGTGATATAGTTCTTGAGCACAATGGAAATGGCAAATATAATACAAATGAAGCAGATATTTATAGTAGTACCCAAATTGAAAGATTGCCAGGTAGTAACAACAGTTTTGGAATAATTATTAGTACTTACAAAGATGGAGAACATTTAGATGATAGTTATACATATGACTTAATTGGAGGTGAGGATAACGTAAATAGTCTTTATATTGGAGATAATGCAGTTATAAAGACAGATAAAGGGTCAATAACTTTATCACATTCAAGCACAAATGGCGGTATTGTTGAAAATGGTAGTGTATATTCATCAAATGATTTAAATATAATAAATAGCGGTAATAAAGGTATAGCTCTTAATCGTGATCTTACAGCTTTAAATAATACATATATTTATGATAACGGAATTTCAGATATAACATTAAGTAATGTTTTAAACACAGGCAGTCTTGAAATTCAGAATCATAATAGTGGTAATATCGATATAAATAGCGTTATTAATGCAAATGGCAATGCGCTTGTTCAGAATAATACAACTGGAAAAATTGATATATCAGGAACTTTAAATAATTCATCAACAAGCGGAACAACAAAAATTGTTAACGAAGCAACAAATACAGGCGGTATAAATATAGTTGGAACAGTTGGTGCTAAAAATGAAACAACAATAACAAATAATGGAAATAGTTTAGTAAATATAACAGGCGACGTTGTTGATAATATAGCCGGTATTACAATTGAGCAAACAAATGCAGGTGAAAATGGCGGTATATACATAGCAAAAGATATTGCAACCGATGGTTATTTGACAATTGATAATGACGGACAAAAGGGTATTACATTAAACGATGGTGTAAATACTTCAAGCAAAGGTAAAACAACAATAAAAGACACAAGTAATGTTGCAATAAATATCAACAGTAATTCAAAAATTGAAGCAGGTGCGCTTGAAATAAATAAAGAAGGTAAAGGCGGAATAAACCTAAACGGAACTGTTAATTCAACTGGTGACACCTTAGTTGTAAACTATGGAGCTGACAGTATAAATATCGCAAACACTTTCGCAGGCGGTAAAACAACAATATATAATGATGTAAATGGTGACGATATTAATATATCAGGCTCTATTACAACAAATGGCGATACAATGATTGTTCAAGGTGGTAGTGGTATATTAAATATAACAAGTTCTTTAAACAATAATTCAATTGGCGGTGAGACAATAATAAGTAATGTAAATGGCACTGGACTTAATGTTGCAAATATTACAACAAATGGTTTTACAGTACTTGAAAATGCTTCAAACGGTAACATTACAATTAACGGTAATATAAATGCTAATAATGGTGATTTATCAATACAAAATCAAAATTACCAAATAGCTATAAATAAAACAGGCAGCCGCGATTCAGATGCTATTGTGCTTTCACGACAAAATAGTGATGCTTCATCAAAAGACGGCGGAATTGTTGCAAATGGTTCATTGTCAGCTAATAGTGTTTATGTTCAAAATTCTGGAGACCAAGGTATTGAAATAAATGGAAATATTGATGCAGTTAATTCTGCTTGGATTACAGCTAATAATGCTGGTATAAATTTAAAAGGCGATGAAGTATCTGCAAATACTGTGCTTATCTCGGCCTCAAACAATTCAACAGACGATATAAATATTAATTCAAATGTTATATCAGACAATGTTATGCTTATTGAAAATGCAGGTAGTGGTGATATTGTTATTAACGGCAATTTAAATGGCAACGACGGTCTTGTTATGATTGAAAATCAAACATATGATATAACAACACCAAGGGTATTATTTATAGATAATGATTCCCATGTGGCTCTTAATGTTTACCGTGCTGAATCCGAATCAGCAAATGTTAATGGCGGAATCGTAACCTCTGGTAGCATATCAGGTGGTGAAATATATATTCAAAACTCAGGAGCAAAAGGAATAACAACAAATTCAGATATTACATCGCAAGGTGATATCATGATAACTAATAACGCTGGAAATATTAATCTTAAAGGAGCTAATATAGAAGGTTATAATGTATTGGTTTCAAATTCAAATCAAGCCGGTGCTTTAAATATTGATTCTGATATATATTCAAATGCAGCGCTTATTGAAAACGCAGGTAATGGTGATATGACTATTAACGGCGATGTTTTAGGTGGTCTTGTATCCTTACAGAACCAAACATATGATATAAGTACTCCACAATTTAAATTCGACAATGGTTTAATAATACTTGATGTAAATAGAAGTGCTTCTTCTAACTCATCAAATAAAGGTAATGCACTTATTACAAATGGTTCATTAGTAGGTAGTGATGTATATGTACAAAATTCTGGCAATGGCGGAATTAAGTCAAATGGCAATATACAAGCACTTGATGTTCTAATGATAACAAATAATGGTGGTGGCATTAGTTTAGAAGGTGAAAATATAAGTGGTACTAACGTTACTATTACTTCATCAAATAAAGCAACAGGTGGTATAAATATTAATTCAGATGTTGAATCTAACAATCTTATGCTTATTGAAAATGCAGGTAAAGGTGATATTGTTGTTAACGGTAATTTAATTGGCAACGATGGCATTATTATGATTGAAAATCAAACATATGATATAGAAACACCCCTTATTTTTGATAACTCTTCAGGAATATTAAGACTTGGTGTAAACCGTAATGATTCTGCTTCGGCAAATGTTGATGGTGGAATTATTGCAAACGGTGATATTTTAAGTAATTCTTTAGTATATATCCAAAACGCAGGAGAAAAAGGTATTACAACATCAAATAATATTGTAGGGTATGAAGTATATGCAACCAATGATAAAGGTTCTATAAACCTAAACGATGGTACAATATCAGGTAACAATATTATTATTTCAAATTCAAATAATGCAAATGAAATAAATGTAAATGCTGATGTTGAAGCATTAAATTTAGCACTCATTGAAAACGCAGGAAGCGGTGATATGATCCTTAGCGGAGATATCTCAGGTAGTCTTGTATCATTGCAGAACCAAACATATGATATAGAAACACCGCGTTATGTCATTTCCCAAGATGATAGTTTAATTTTGCTTGACATAAACAGAATTGATTCATCATCAAAAAATTCAAATGGTGGAATAATTGCTTCTGGTAATATATCAGGCGGTGAAGTTTATATTCAAAATGCTGGTGCAAAAGGTATTAATACATCAGGTAATATTTCAGGAACAAGTAATGTAACTGTTACAAATGATTCAGGAAATATAAATTTAGCAAATGGAACAATTAATTCGTCAAATGTTATTGTTTCAAATTCAAATAATGCAAATGAATTGAAAATAGGTGCAAATATTCAATCGGATGAAGGCATTGTACTTATTGAAAATGCAGGCAGCGGTAATATGATAGTTAATGGCAATATTAACGGAAATAGCCTTGTATTGCTTGAAAACCAAACATATGATATTGTTACACCTCGTATTTCAGGTAATGGTTTAATTATGTTAGATGTAAATCGTATTGATTCTCCATCAGCAAATACTAACAGTGGATTAATAGTTAATGGTGATATCGAAGGAAAACTTGTATATATTCAGAATTCAGGTGATAAAGGTATAGCAACTAATTCAAATATTATATCTCAAGGCGATGTCATTATAACAAATAACGGCGGTAATATTAATCTTGGAGAAGGTAATATATCAGGAGAAAATATAATAGTTTCAAATTCAAATCAAGCAGGCGCTTTAACATCAAACTCTAATATAAATGCTTCAAATTTAGCCTTAATTGAAAACGCAGGTAATGGTGATATGACAGTTAATGGCGATATTTCAGGAGTATTGGTATCATTACAAAATCAAACATATAATATTGATACTCCTCGTGTTGTAACTCAGTCAAATGGGTTAATAACGCTTGGTGTAAATAGAAGTGATGCAGATTCTGTTAATAAAGGTAATACACTTGTTACAAATGGTACATTAACCGGTCAAGATGTATATGTCCAAAATTCAGGTAATGGCGGAATTAAGTCAAATAGCGATATAAACGCACAATATGAGGTGATGATAACAAATAATGGTGGTAGCATCAATTTAGAAAGTGGAAATATAAGCGGTAAAAATGTCACTGTTTCAAATTCTAACCAAGCAAATGGCGGCATAATAGTAGGTGCAAATGTAAACACACAAAGGGAAGGCAAATTGGTTGTTGAAAATGCAGCACCAGGTTCAATAACATTAAATGGTAATTTAAACTCAAATGGTGGTTATATAATAGTTGAAAACCAAACATATGATATTGAAACTCCACGTGGAGTATATGGTGACTTTATTCTACTTGATGTAAATCGTATTAATCAACCTTCTCAATATGTTGATGGTGGAATTATTGCAAACGGTACAATAAATGGCGGTGACGTATTTATTCAAAATGCAGGTAGTCAAGGCATTACTATCAATAATGATATAGTATCTGATAATTTGATGGTAACAAACGATAATGGCGGAATAAATATCGGTAATGTTAATTTAACAGCACAACATCGTGATATTATTATTTCAAATTCAAGCAATGCAACAAGTGGCATAAATATAGCAGCAAATGTTGAAGCAAATAGTGGCGATGTTGTTGTCGAAAACTCAGGAAATGGTAATATTCAGTTAACAGAAACTAGTTTACTATCTGGACAACGTGTGCTTGTTGAAAACCAAACCTATGATATAGGAACACCACGTGTACCTGAAGGCGGTTATATTCTACTTGGTGTTGAGCGTAATGAAAATACTTCACCAAACCGTGATGGTGGAATCATCGCTAACGGTAACATAACAGGTACAGATGAGGTATATATTCAAAACTCAGGTACTAATGGAATAATAACTAATGGTAATGTAACAGGTCAAGACGTTGCAATAACAAATAATAGTGGTTCAATTAATTTAAATAATGGAACAATTATAGGCGATAAAGTAATTGTATCACAGTCAAATCAAGGAAAAGGCGGTGTAACAATAGGTTCAAACGTACTAGGTAATGATTTAGTATTAATAGAAAACGCAGGAAGCGGCGATATCAAAATAGGTGGTAATATTGATGGAACAAAAATATCAATACAAAACCAAACTTATGATATAGAAACTCCCCGTAATGTAAGTGATAATCCATATATTACCCTTGATGTAAATCGAATAGACCAGGATTCACCAAACCGTGATGGAGGAATCACAATTGGTGGTGATATAACTGGTTCTGAAGATATAAAAATCCAAAATTCAGGTGATGATGGAATAACAACAAACGGTGATGTAACAGGCGGAGATGTTGCAATAACCAATAATGGTGGTGACGTTAACATTAACGGTGATGTTGATGGAGATGAAGTAACCATATCAAATTCAGATAATGGTGGTGAAGTTAATATAAATGGTAATGTTGATGGAAACGATGTACTGGTTGAAAACAACGGTAGCGGTGATATTAATAATCCTGGCAATGTGAACGGAGATGTTAAAGACCATGAATATGGAATTGAAACACCAAGAAATACTGATGACGTGCCATATATTTCACTTGATGTAAAACGCATACCATTCCCTCCAACTCCGCAACCTGACCCTGTGCCTACACCAGTTATTCGTGATAATGACCCAACAAGGTT
Organism: uncultured bacterium; assembly: GCA_900553845.1. Lineage (GTDB taxonomy): Bacteria > Cyanobacteriota > Vampirovibrionia > Gastranaerophilales > Gastranaerophilaceae > UMGS1477. Next base: position 12,567 of record USEW01000011.1, on the reverse strand, counting down.
GATTTATGATAAAAAACGGGAAGATAATTTCCTTGAATTAAAACGCGAATCAATTAGATATGGTATAAATGGAGATTCATTGTCAATAAATTCTGCAAGCAGCCATATTGAAAAAGTACTTGATATTTCAAAAACTGGCTTAGCTGTTAAGACCGACGGTAGCTTAGAAATTAACGATGAGGTAAAAGTTAACTTTGCTTATAAAGGAATTGAAGTTGAAGCTACAGCGAAAGTTATGCGGGTTAATAAATCAACTAACGTTGCAGGGTTAAAATTTATAGACTTGGATAATTTGACAGCTAATAAAATATTATATCTAAGTATGTTAATTGAATCTCAAAGAGAACAAGAACAAACAGCACAAGATAATCAAAATCAACAGCCTTCATTTATGAATGTACTATCAAGGATGTAGATTTCGGGGATATATTAAATAAAAAAATGAGGGTATAAAAAACTCTCATTTTTTTTTCTTTATTTTTATAATAAAATAAAAATAAAGAAGAAATTAAATATAAGGTGAAAAAATGGAAAAATTAACAGGCGATCAAATACGTAGTATGTTTTTAAATTATTTTAACGAAAAACATAATTGCACAATTGTTAAAAGTTCGAGTCTGATACCTGATAATCCTACAGTTTTGTTAACGACAGCAGGAATGTTGCAATTTGTACCAATATTTTTAGGGCTTGAAAAAGCCCCATATAATCCCCCCAGAGCTACAAGTTGTCAAAAATGTGCAAGAGCCGGAGGAAAAGATTCAGATATTGAAAATGTTGGAAGGACACCTAGACACCATACTTTTTTTGAAATGTTGGGAAATTTTAGTTTTGGTGATTACTTTAAAAAAGAAGTTATTCCCTGGGCTTGGGAATTTGTAACAGAGTATTTAAAACTTGATAAAGATAGACTTTATATAACGATATATAAAGATGATGATGAAGCATTTAGAATATGGCATGAAGTTGTTGGAATTGACGAAAAACGTATTATTCGAAAAGGAAAAAAGGATAATTTTTGGGGACCGCCTGGACCAACAGGGCCTTGTGGACCATGTACTGAAATACATTATGACTTAGGTGAAGAGTATAAATGTTCTTCTGATTGTTCTATTTCAACTTGCGAGTGTGATAGATGGGTTGAAATATGGAATCTTGTGTTTATGGAATTATTCCAAGATGAAAATGGAAATTTGTCTCCATTAGAGAAAAAAAATGTTGATACTGGTATGGGGTTAGAGCGTATTGCTATGGTCTGTCAAGGTAAAAGTTCAACTTTTGAAACAGATTTATTGCTTCCTATTCTAAATGAAGTATCAAAGTTGGCTAATGTTGAATACAATAATTCTGAAAAAACTGATATAAGTTTACGTATTATTGCTGACCATATTAGATGCTGCACATTTATGGTCGGTGATGGTTTAACACCTGGAAATGAAGGTCGCAATTATGTTTTAAGGATGATTTTAAGGCGTGCTTTAAGACACACTATGATTCTTGGTATCAAACTTCCAAATTTATATAACCTTGTTTCCTTTGTTATTAGTAAATATAAAAATGTTTATCCTGAATTAGAAGAAAAAAAAGATAAAATAATAAGAGTGATTAAAGAAGAAGAAGAAAAATTTCAAGGCACACTTCAACGTGGGGAAAAATTATTAAATGAACTTTTAAATCAAAATGATAAAATTATTAGTGGTGAAAATGCCTTTAAATTATATGATACATTTGGATTCCCACTTGAATTAACAGTTGAAATCGCCAATGAAAATAATGTGAAAGTTGATATTGAAGGCTTTAATCTTTGTATGAAGGAACAAAAACAAAGAGCGAAAGACTCAGCTCAAAAGGTTGTTTTAACCGATGATTTAGTTTATGTTGAAATCGAAAATAAATATGGTGCTACAAATTTTACAGGCTATCAAAATTTGTTTGAAAATAATTCAAAAGTTGTGGCAATAGTTGAAAATAAAAATGATGCAAACTTATTGGACATCATTTTAGACAAAACACCATTTTATGCTACAAGCGGTGGACAAGCGTGTGATAGCGGTAAAATATATAATAAAAATTTTGAAGGTATAGTTGTTAATGTTTTTAAAGTTAATAAATTATTTGTTCACAAGGTTAAAGTTTTAAAAGGTGAGGTTGATGTTGATGATATTGTCACATCTCAAATTGATTCAGAAAAAAGACAAAATACAGCTTGTCATCATACTTTAGCACATTTACTTCAAGCAGCTTTAATAAAAGTTTTAGGAAATGAAGTTCACCAAATGGGTTCTGGGGTTGAAGAAAGTCGAACACGATTTGATTTTTCATATTCCCATGCTTTGACACAAAAACAGTTATTTGAGGTTGAGAATATTGTGAATAATTGGGTAAAGGAAAATTTAGTTCAAACTACTCAAATTATGGATATTAACGAAGCCAAAAAAACAGGCGCAATGGCATTATTTGATGAGAAATATGATTCAAAAGTAAGAGTCGTAAAAATAGGCGATATATCTTGTGAACTTTGTGGTGGAACGCATTCAAAAAATACAAGTGAGCTAAAATATGTAAAAATAATACAGGAAAGTGCAATTTCAAGTGGTGTTCGTCGTATTGAAGCTTGTTGTGGAAATTATGCTATCAACTATATTAACGAAAAAGCTTGTGAAATGGATAAATTAACTGAGTTATTAAAAGCGAGACCAAGTGAAGTAAATAATCGTGTAACGAAGTTAATTGAAGATAATAAAAATTTAGAGAAAAAAATATCTAAACTTGAATCAAAGATAATCGAGTCTAAAATTATGTCACTATATAATGATGTTTGTGATTTAAATGATAAAGAAGGTAAGATTTTGGTTAAATTTTTATCAGACATTAATCCTAAATTTTTAAAGGATGTTGTTGTGATGATAAATAATAAATATCCAAAAAGTATTATTATTTTAGCTTCTTGTGATGAAATAAGTAAAAAGGTTTCAGTTGTTGTTAAAATAAATGATATGTATGTTTCAAAAAGTATAGATGCAAAAATTATTTTAAATGAAATTCTCGAGAAATTAAACGGTAAAGGCGGCGGTAAATCCAATTATGCTCAAGGTTCTGGTATTTATTCAAATAATGTTAATCTTGATAAAATATTGTTGGATATAAAAGAAAAAACTGTTGCTCAATTATTTTAGTAAAATATATTAAGATTTGTAACAAAAATAATAAAATGTGAAATTTGGACTGTCTTTAATTTTTTATATAAATATATACTAATTAAATAACAAGGGAGTTTTTTATGGCATTAGGTTTTAGCGCAGCATCAAATTTTAGACAATCAAATACACAAGGAACAAGTTCAAATAATACAGAAACATCAGGTTCACTAGCTTCAAACAACAACACAGAAACATCAGGTTCACTAGCTGCATTATTTGTTAATTCAACAGGAGCAAATAATGCCTCATGTGGAGTTTATTCATCTTCAACATCATCAAGTGCCTCATCAAGCGGAGAATCAAGCGGCGGCGGTTCATCATCATCTGGTGATTCGTCAGGCGGCGGTTCGTCAAGTGGTAGTTCTTCATCTGGCAGCAGCGGGGGCGGTTGTTCATCAGGTGGCGGTGGTGGCTTTAGCGCTTGCGTATAGAGCTATCAATTTTATATAAATTTGGAATTTTTATAGATATAACTATATTTTTTATAATATTTCTCGGGGTTATTTTTAGCTTCAAGGATTTCGTTCTGAACTTCAACAAACATTTTTGCTAAGTTAGGGTCAAACTGTGTGCCCGCACATTTTTCAATTTCCGAAATTGCAATTTCATGAGTTAAAGCTTTACGATATGAACGTGTTGAAGTCATAGCATCATAGGTATCAGCTAAAGCAATGATACGAGATGAAAACGGAATTTCTTCCCCTTTTAATCCCAATGGGTATCCATGACCATCCCATCTTTCATGATGAGTCTTAAGCCAGTTTGAAATAATTGCTAATTTTTTTATTCCTGTCAATATTTTTTCGCCTTTTTCAGGATGTGATTTCATAATAGCAAACTCTTCATCTGTTAATTTACCTGGTTTGCATAAAATATTTTGAGGTATGCCAATTTTGCCTATATCATGAAGAAGTCCAGCTGTTTCAATTTCTTCAAGCATCTTGTCATCTAAATTCAATTTACGGGCTAATATTAATGAGTACATTGTGACGCGCATTGAGTGTCCATGTGTATACGGGTCTTTTGAATCAAGGGCTGATGATATTGCTTTTAAAGTGTTATAAAATAAATCTTTTAAATCCTGGACCATTAGAAGATTTGATTTTGCTAAATTATATTTTGCCAGTGCTTGATTTACTATAAATTTTAAATCAGTTGGCGTGAATGGTTTTAAAACATACTGATAGATATTACAATAATTTATTGCATCAATAATATCATTAGAATCAGAATATCCAGTGAGTAAAATTTTGACTATATTTGGATATTGTGGGGTAATTTTTTTTAAGAATTGAACACCTGTCATAACGGGCATAATCTGGTCTGTAATTATAAGTGAAATATTTTGACCTTGTTTATTTATAATTTCACAAGCTTCTTCCCCGTTTTTTGCAGTTAAAATAGTATAATTTGACCTAAATGTTCTAACAAGAAGTTGAAGATTATTTTCCTCATCATCTACTATTAAAATAGTTGGCTTTGCAATCATATTTTTAATATTAAACAGACCATCCAGGGAATCTTTTAATGAATTAATATTCGTTTCTTTATTTTCATTTAATACTTGCATAAATTCTTCCAGATAATTTTTAAGCTTTATAAAAACAATTATATCATATATATTTTATTAATAAAACCAATTCAACCATATGAATAAGAAAGTAAGCCTTATATGAGTGATTTTGTTACCTGCAAAGCTCCTGCAGGTGGGTTAGCGCCTAAATACATTCCGTTTCCGGATATGAGGAATGGACTTCAAAGGCTTCTAATCAAAACCGCTATCCCTTGGAATTTGCAGTCTTTAGATGAAAACCACCAATCCCCCCGGTCTACTTCGGTATTAAAAGAGCAACTTGTACCCTATTTATAAAAATGTAGGAACAAAATTGAACCCATATAAAGCTAATAAGAATTATATCATTAGTTTTTAAAAAAGTAAAATTTATAAAACTTAACACTATGTTTACTACTACAAGAATTGTGGAATTATAAATATGTAAGAAGTTTGGAGAATTTGTGAAATGTCATCCCTTTTAACTTATAACCAATACGCAGCACAAGCTCTATGGGGTAGTTCATCTGGTTCGGGAAGCAGCTCTTTGCTTAATATAATTAAGTCAAATATGCTTGATAAAGCAAATTCTTTAAATAAAAATTTAATATCAAAATATGAAGCCAATGCAAATCAATTAACAAACAAAATAGGATATTTAGATAATTTAAAATCGCAGCTTGCAACTTTATCTACAAAAGCACAAAATTTAACAGGATTAAAAAATAGAGTAAATGCCAATATTAATGTATCATCAGGCAGCTCGTCTCTCGTTACCGTAACTAATGATTTTATAATAAAAGGACAGGCTGCAAAACCATCCGGTGTCACTTCAAAAGATGGAACTGCTATTCAGACAAGCAATTATGAAGGAACTTTTGCCGCTGGTGATTACACAATAAAAGTTGAAGGCAATGCGGTTAAAGCTAACTCTTCAATTAGTTTTGATAATATTAAATTTAATTCAGGTCAAATTGGTAGGCAAAAAATATCTGAATTAGCAGGATATGATAACGATTCAAAAACTGAAACGATTACAGTTAAAGTTGGTGGTAAATCTTCAAACATTGAGATAAATCAAAATACGACTGTTGATGATTTTATATCTCAACTTTCAAATATTGATGGAATTAATAGTGCATCATTATACTCATCCAGAATTAGCATTAAATTGGATACAAGTTTGGGATATCAAGATATAAATTTTACAAGTTCAAATGAAAGTAGTTGTAATGCTCTTGATATTTTGGGTTTAAATTCTGCAATTAATGAAATAAGCAATGGAATTATAGATACAGCAAGCTTCGGAGGGTTTCATACTAATTTTGATGAAATTGGAATGGATGGTAATTTAAATCTTAGTTTTACAAACACAGGAGATGTTTACAGTTCATCAATTAATACAACTATTGGTGGTGAAAATACTTATGGTGACGAAATAATAGGAAATTCTTCATATAATGGTTATATATCCTTAGAGACTTCGACGATAGTTAATGAGGATTCAATAACTGTAAAAGCAAGTTTATATAGTTTTACTGACACGTATTATCGAAATCAATTGCATACAAGTTTAGATATAGCTGGAAGTAATATTGATTCTAGTATTTTAGCTCACTATAATATGTCAGATTATACTATGGAAGTCAATCTTAATGAGAAGCAGCTTAGGCAAACACTTGACCCTGGGAAGACATATTCATATATTGATAAAAGTGGTTCTACACATTCATATACTGTTCAGTCAGGAGATACTGTAGAGAATGTTTTAAATGAATTAGGTTTATTAACAAGTGATAAAAAAGTAGATATAACAAATATTGAAGGTCGTTCTGATTCTATTAACAATGCTTTTTTAACTGATTTATTAGGTGTAGATTTTGCAACACCATCTAATAGTCCTGAAGTTACAATTAAATTTAATGCCAAAACAGGTGCTGATGCTCCACCAGAAATTAAAGATAGATTAATGGATTATTCTGTTCATGATTTTTCCTATGACCATTTAATTACAGCAGGAGATTTAGTAATAAATATTAATGGAGTAGATAATACTTTTGAGATTAATGAAAATACTACAGTTCAAGAATTTAAATCATTTATGGAAGGTCTTGGTTTTACCTATGATTCTGATTCAAAGAATTTTATTAACAGTAGCGGTATTGCAAATAAAGAGATTAAAGTGAGTGGTTCAAGCAAAATTACAGGTATGCTTAAACCTGTTATAAATGAATATCTATATAACATAGATATTGCAGATGATGAAAGTGTTAATTATTATAAAAATTTGTCTGCTTTGGGGTTAAAAGAAGATACAACTATTTCGATAAATGGAGTTAACATTGATATTAAAAAAAGTTGGTCAATACAGGATTTAAGTGATGCAATTAATAATGCAAATATAAGTATAAAAGCAAATATTTATAAAGAAGATTTTTATAATGCTAATAGTAATATTGGGTTAGCACTAACAAGAACTGATAATGAGTTAAGCTATATTGATATAACAACTCAGGAAGATGATGATAGTGGTATAAATGAATTGCTTAAAAATATAGGTTTATATAATGATAGGTATGAACTTGATAAAGCCAAACAAACCTTGCCAGATACTATTTCCGTTACTGTTATGGATAAAGATGGTAACAGTTATAATATTGGAGGAGTTACTTCATCAAATATTTTGGATGCTTCTGGTAATACTACGGGTGTTTCATTTTCAACTATTGTAAAAAATATGTCAACAAACGATTCAAGTGTTATGATTGGTTCTTTTAATATGGATATATTAAAATTGGGCACTTATGCTGTAACCGTTAATGAAGCAACAGCAGCAGTTCCTGATATAACAATTCCAAATCTTTCAGGTGCAACAAACGTAATTGAGATGGTTGAAAAAACAGGCACATTAAGCAGCAATAATTATAATCTTGAAATAACAAAAATAAACGATAATGAAATGCAACTTTTAGTAACTAAAGATGGCAATGAACTTCCACTTATAAATATTCAAAAAGATAAAACTGATAACAAATTTTATTATACCATAACCGAAGTTGATGAAGAAGGAAATGAAATAGGAAGTGTTAAATTTGAAATAAAAGATGATGAAGACTTTGCTGTTGGTGATACAAGAACAACAAATATCAAAATTGAAGCAACAACAAGTGAAGGCGGTTCGCTTGATGGAATTGAGGATATAATAAATAGTGTAAATGCCCAGATTGATGAAAATAACAAAAAAATTATTAACGAATTTGTTGCTGCATATAATGATGTAGCGGAACAAGTAAGCAAAATAAATAAACTTTCAAGCACGTCTACTTCATATACTGATAAATTAGCTATTAATGAACTTGTTAAAGGTTTTAATAACATAATTAATCAAGTCGATACAACTTATGGTTCAACAATTGGATTAACTTTTGGGTATGATAGCAGTTTAAATACATCAATTTTAAAATTAGATACTGATAGATTTTTAACGGCATTAGATGAAAATACAGAAACTGTCACAAATTATTTATCAAAAGTGTCAAATCAAATTACCTCCTCAATTGACCTTTTTGTCAAAGGTAAATTTGCAAGTATTTATTCAAGCAGCAATTTAAAACTTGAGGAATACAATAATAAAATTTCATCGTTAAAAGCTAAGAATGATGAACTTATGGCTAAATTGGAAGCTGATTACAAAATAATTGAGCAGATGTTTAATCAAAGTTCAAATCAATATAGTGAGTTGTTTGCTGCATTATCATAAAGTATAAAAAGTTGACAATAGCTTAAACTAAAGTTAAAATAAAACTTATGGTTTCAAATCAGACAAAGAAAAAAATATCTGCAAGTTTGGAAGACTACTTGGAAGCTATATATTTAATTATTGAAGAAAAACAGGCTGTCAAAGCTATTGAGGTTGCAAGGTTTCTAAATGTTGGGCGTTCTTCTGTTACTGAAGCTTTAAAATCTCTTGCAAGCAAAGGTCTTGTTAACTATGGAAGATATGACGTTTTAACTTTAACAAAAGAGGGTGAAGTTATTGCTAAAAAAGTTATTAAAAAACATAAGATTTTATATAACTTTTTTAAAAATGTTTTAAACCTAAATGACGATGAAGCCAACCAAAACGCTTGTCAAATTGAGCATATTATTTCAGAACATGCTTTTAATAAGTTTACTAAATATATTGAATTTAACGAAAAATACTCAAAAAATAATGATGAATATTTTAAAAATCTCAAAGTTTTTTTGGAAAAATAGTTTATTATATATTCCCCCAATATGCATCAATTAAAATTTGTTTTAGTTCTTCTATCATTGGATAGACAGGATTAGCTGTTGTACATTGGTCATCAAATGCAAGAAATGCAATTTCATCAAGTTTTGAATAAAAATCATTTTCAGTTATTCCATAGTCTTTTATTGATAGAGGTAAATCAACATCAACTTTAAGCTTTTGTATTTCGTTTATTAAATTATCAACTTTTTGATTTTCATTTTCTCCACTTATACAAAGTTCGTCTGCTATCTGACAATATCTGTTTAAAGCATCGGGATATTTATACTGCGGAAAAAGTCCCATTTTTGTGGGGCAAATATTTGAATTATATTTTATAACCTGACAAATAAGCATAGCGTTTGAGACACCATGCGGAATATTGAAGGCAGCTCCAAGCTTATGTGCAAGCGAATGACAGATGCCCAAAAATGAATTTGCAAAAGCCATACCTGAAATGGTTGCGGCATAGTGCATTTTTTCACGTGCAAGGGGATCACTTTTTCCATTGTCGTATGAGCGTTTTAAATATTTAAATATTAGTTTTATAGCTTCCAGAGCATTTGAATTGGTAAAATTTGTAGCCAACATACTTGCGTATGCTTCAATTGAATGGACTAAAGCATCAAAACCTGATGATGCCGTTAAAGTTTTTGGCATATTATCTACAAAATTAGGGTCAATAATTGCCATATTTGGTGTAAGTGCATAATCGGCTATTGCATATTTTATATGAGTTTTAGTATTTGTTATTATTGTAAATGGTGTAACTTCTGAACCTGTTCCTGAAGTTGTTGGTATAGCTACAAACATTGCCTTTTTACCTAACGGTTCAATTTTACAAATACGTTTGCGTATATCCATAAAACGAAGTGCTATATCATCAAATTGTGTTTGACCTTGTTCATGCAATAACCATACAAGTTTTGCTGCATCAATAGGTGAGCCGCCGCCAAGTGCTATTATCACATCGGGTTCATACGTTGAAGCTATATTTAAAGCTTCATTAACCGTTTTGATATCAGGATCCGGATTTATGTCAAAAAATATTTGGTAATCAACATTGATATCTTCCAACACTTTTGTAATATTAAAAACAACACCTTCATTAAACAAAAATCTGTCAGTTATAATAAACGCTCTTTTTTTACCTTTTAATTCTTGAAGTGCAAGGTCTGTTGCACCTCGCTTAAAGTATATTTTTGGCGGAAGTTGTTGCCAGAGCATATTTTCTCGTCTAATTGCCACGGTTTTATAGTTAAGAAGGTGTTTAATGCTAACATTTTCGCTTGTTGAATTTTTACCCCAGGAACCGCAGCCCAAGGTCAAGGAAGGGTCAAGTTTAAAGTTATATATGTCACCTATTGCACCTTGTGATGATGGTGAGTTTATTATTATACGACCTGTGTTTAAATTTTCGCTAAAATAATTTATCCTATCCTCAAACCGGCAATCTGTGTGCAAAGATGATGTATGTCCTTTTCCTGCAAGGTATACAAGGTTTTTTGCAATATTTACACCGTCTTCAAAATCAGAGGCTTTATAAAGTGCAATAACAGGTGATAGTTTTTCAAGTGAAAACGGTTCTTCACGTGAAATAAGGGTTGTTTTGCCAACTAATATTTTTGTATTTGGTGCAACATCAATATTTGCCATTTGTGCAATATCATAAGCACTTTGTCCGACTATTTTTGAGTTAATTTTTCCATCAATAAAAATTGTATTTGCGACTTTTTGTTTTTCCTCTTCACTTAAAATATGACAGCATCTATACTTCAATTCCTCAACCACTTGATTATAGATGCTTTCAACAGCAATTATAGATTGTTCGGAGGCACAAATCATACCATTATCAAAAGTTTTTGAAAGGATTATTGAAGATATAGCCTGTCTTATATCAGCTTTTTCATCAATTAAAGCAGGGACATTACCTGGCCCCACACCCAAAGCCGGTTTGCCGCTTGAATATGCAGCTTTTACCATATTAGGTCCACCTGTTGCCAATATTACATCAATATCTTTATGGTGCATTAAAGCGTTGGATAATTCAATTGTGGGGTTTTTAATCCAGCCTATAATGTCTTTAGGTGCGCCTGCTTCAATTGCTGCATTTAAAACAATTTTGCAAGCTTCAATTGTTGAGTTTTTTGCATTAGGATGAGGCGAAAAAATTATACCGTTTCTTGTTTTTAATGCAATTAATGCTTTAAATATAGCAGTTGAAGTTGGGTTTGTTGTTGGCACAATCCCTGCAATAATGCCAAGCGGTTCAGCTATTATTTTAATACCGTTAACATTATCGCAAAATATTTCACCGCAAGTTTTAGTACATTTGTACTTATTATAAATAAACTCCGAGGCAAAATGGTTTTTTATAACTTTATCTTCCATAATCCCCATTTTAGTTTCATCAATTGCCATTTGTGCCAATGGTATTCTCATTTCGTTAGCTTTTTTGGCTGCATAATAAAATATTTCATTCACATTGTTTTGACTAAATTTTGAATATATTTTTTGAGCTTCTTTAACTTTTTGAATCAAGTTGTCAAGTTCTTTTATTTCATTTTGATTATTATCCATTTTTAAATAACCCTAATAATTATGTCTTTATTTTGTGAGTTTATCATTTGCAGATTTTTATTTCATGCTCAATATTGGCAATTTGTGGGAGTAATGTTATTTGGTTTGCTATTTATTTAATAGTTTTAATTCGATTGCAATTTTAAATAATTCAGATGAGCGTTTAATATTTAATTTTTTAAAAATATTAGATTTAGCCAATTTATATTCCTTATAACTTAAATCAAACCATTCCATTATAAACTTATAATTTCGTCCTTCAATCAGCATCATCATAATTTCTTTTTCAAAAATGGTTAGTTTTTTTGACATTATTTTACAAGTTGATTATTTTATCTTCATTAACTAATTCTTTTTTAAAAGCCCAGAACACGAGTTGCCTGCGGTTTTGGATATTGTATTTTGACATTAGTTTTCTGACTTTGTAGACAAATTTATTTTTATTTCTTAAATAGTATTTATTAGCAATATCACGATATGAAAGCCCTGTAATTAGCTGATAAAAGATTCTGTCATTTTGTAATTCAAAAAATTCGCTGTCTATATCGTATTTCATAAAATATTCCTTTAAATAGCTATTTTGCATGTATGCAAAATTTTTTTTGATTTTAGCATTAAAATTGCATGTATGCAAGAAAATAATTATGAATTAAAGAAACTTGGGAATCGTATTAAGGAACTTCGTATGAAGCAAAAATTAACAATGAGTGCACTTGCCTATCGTAATGGTCTTGACCCGTCTAGTATAAGTCGCCTTGAAAGAGGACTTGTTGAACCAAAATATTTAAGTTTATTAATTATTGCAAAATCTCTAAAAATGGATTTATCGGAGATGTTAAAATTTTGAATTTTTATTGCATAGATGCAAAATTTTAATAACATTTGGCATTAAAATTTTATTATGTCCATAAATAAAGATGAAGAACTTAAAAAATTAGGGAATAGAATAAAAGAACTAAGAA
>USEW01000010.1 GCA_900553845.1 uncultured bacterium | reverse complement strand
AAAATAACACATATATTTGAAAAAAAAAATTAAAAATGCGATATAATGTTCTTATATAACAAATAGAGAGGATATTATTTTGACAAGTTTATCAAAAAAGTTAAAATCAAGTGTTGTGTTATCAAGTGTTGTGTTGTCTTTTGGTGTTTTTTGCAATTTAGATTGTTTTGCATCATCCGAATTTGATTTATATAATCAAGCTTGGAACAATATTAACCAAAAATATGTAGACAAAACTAATAATGAGCAAAATTGGATGCGGTGGAAAAATAAATATGCAAGCTATATAAAAACACCTGAGGATTGTTATGTAGCTATTGATACTATGCTTGCAAGTTTGAATGACCCTTATACAAAATTTCTTGATCCTAAAGAATTTGAAGAGGAAAAAAGTTCAATTAAGGGTTCTTTAAAAGGTATTGGAGTTCAAATTGGTGTTAGAGACGGCAAATTATTAATTATTGCACCACTAGAAGATACTCCAGGTGAAAAAGCCGGCTTAAAAGCTGAAGATGAAATTTTATCAATAAATGGGAAATCAACAAAAGGCATTACGGTTGATAAAGCCGCGGACCAAATTCGTGGTAAAGAAGGTACAACAGTTGAATTGCTTATAAAACGTAAAGGAGTTGAAAATAAAATATATCGTGTTGTGCGTGCTGAGATAAACTTGAAATCAGTATCATTAAAAACACCTGAGAATGCTAAAATAAATTCTGATATTGGTTATATTCGTTTGAGTTCTTTTATTAGCAAAAATGCAACAGCTGAATTTCAAAATGCGTTAAAACAATTATCTGATAAAAAAGGATATATTATTGATTTAAGGTCTAATCCTGGTGGTTTGTTATCAAATGCTATTTTTATCTCAGACATGTTTTTAAATGGTGGAGTTATTGTATCAACGGTTGACCGTGACGGTTATAAAGAAAATATTCGTGCAACAAGAAAATATGCAACTGATAAACCTGTAATTTTACTTATTAATAAAGGAAGTGCATCAGCAAGTGAAATTTTTTCAGGTGCCTTAAAGGATAATAACCGTGCTTTAATTGTTGGAGAAGGCTCATTTGGTAAAGGTCTTGTTCAAGAAGTTAACACTTTAATGGGTGGAGCAGGAATGAATATTACTATACAAAAATACTTGACTCCAAATGGTACAGATATAAATAAGAAGGGAATTCAACCTGACGTTGTTGTTGAATTAACAGAAGAAGATGTAAAAAATAAAAATGATAAACAGCTCGCTAAAGCACAAGAGCTTTTGCTGCAGATGATAAAATATTCATATGCAAATAAAGCACAGTTATAATTAAGGTAAAAACAGCAGCATAAAAGAGAATTAAGAACCGGATTATTAAGTCCGGTTCTTTTTAATGTAAAAATTTGTAAAAATTATAAATATAAAATTACTAATTATTTTTTTAGGGGTGTATTATAAATAAAGAATCAATGGCTTTATTTTAAATATAAATATCCAGAAATAAGTGGTGTTAAAATATAGCACCAGAATATAGTAGAGAAAAATAAAATGGGAGAAAATTTATGTACATTAAGAATGATGTAAGTTTGTCTAAGAAAGATCAAATGCAGACTTACAAGAAACGTAAAAGAGAGTTAAATTCAGCACCAAACAAACTTTTAAAAGATGCAAGATTAATTAGAGGCAATCTTTCAAAAGACACTATTAGTTTTGGAAGCCCTGTAACGGAGAAAGCTGTTATTTGGAAAAATGCAACAACAGAACTTATTGAAAAGATTGCAAAGTTCATTGAAAAGTTTGAAGACTTTGGTACATTAAAAGTTAAAAATGGAGAACCTTATTCATTAAATCTTGATTCTGAAGAGTATAATGTAACTTATTTAGGCGATGGTATTGCAGGTGATGTATATAAAGTGTCTGTTGATGGAGATAATAAATATGTTATAAAAAAACCAAAAAAGAAGATATGTACTAATACTGTATGGGGAGAAGGTGGAATAAAGCATGAATTTGAAATGCTTGAAAAATACCAGGATAACACTAAATTTCAACAAGGTATCACGTTAATGGAAACTTGGGATGGAAATTTTTTTATGGTGTCAAAATTTGTAAAAGGAAAACCAGCCGGAAAAAATGCTAATGGTTTTAATGAACTTACCAAAGAAGGAATAAAAGACACATTGAATATACTTGATGATATGGATAACGATAAAATATTTAATGCTGATTGGAATATAAATAATATATTTTACTTAGGAGATGATCCAAAAATGTTAGATTTACAGTGGGCATATCCAACATCTAGATCGGATGATTTTTTCCATTTTATATGTAAAGAAAAGACAACAAATAAAGCGTCTTATGAAATGGGAACAGTCGGAACATATATGCGTCATTTATATGAAAAAACTGGTTCAAAAAGCAAAACAAGAGAATTTTTAAAAACCTATTTAATGGAAAGAGCTAAACATTGTGATACATCAAATGAACTTGAAGCAATAAGAAAAGCTGTGTATCAAAATCCTACAGAAGATGTATTGGATGTAGAAATATTAAGATTAAGCGTATTAAAGAATCATGTTCGTCAGTTTTTATACTTAGATAAACGTAATGAGGAACGTCGTGATATGTTATGTATGTTGAGATATCAAGCAAGAGGAAATTTTGCTGCAAAACAATTAAAATATTTTCAACCTCAACGTCCTTATTCCCAAATAAGTCCAGATGAGAAGGTATATTTTCAAGAAATGCAAAGATTTGGATTAGACTGGCATGTAACCACAAAGCAATGGTATAAGGATTCAATAGATTGGATGAAAGAACTTGTGGGGAAAACGAAACTGCAAAATAAAGACTCAGGATTTTGTTATTGGCCTGAATTATTCGGAACAAAGATTGAAAAAAACAATTTTTCAGATAAAATAAAACTTTATAATTTATTATCTGATGGTGCACAACGAAAATATGATGATGGATATAATTATATTAATAAGCAAATAGATGAATTAGAATCTAGATTTATTATATTCAAAAATGACATGGAGGGAGGAGGAAATCCTTCAATTAGAGATAGGCATACATTTAAGATAAAATTGTTAGTTGATAGAATTTTACAATAATGATAACTTTAATAAAAGGCGGGTATAGACCCGCTACTTCTTCTTTAATAAAAATAAAACAGCCAGGTTTTAAAGGTAATAATATGAATATGCCCATTGATTCAAATCAAGGTCTGACAAAAGAATACAAAACGTGGCTTAGTCTTGGACTGGCAACAATTGGGGCAGTAGCTATTGGTTTAATTGTATGGATTTTCTCAAAAAGTAAAAAAACAACTAACACTAAATTGTCTATCCAAAATGTCAAAAATAGACTAAATACCGATGTAGAAATGTTAGATAAAAAAATGAATTATCAAAATCTTGAGTTTGATTACTTTGAGCCTAATTGGAAAAAAGTAAGTAAATTTCCAAAAGTGTTAGCTCCTTTTGAATCAGATAATGAGTTTCAAAAATATGAGATAAAAACATTAATGCCATATATGTTGGCAAAACATCATGATCATATTCTTCAACAAACTGCACCATATCTTAAATATGGTCGTATTGGTCACGGTGTATATGGTTTTATACCTAGAAAAGGATACAAATTGTCAGAGATTAAATTCAGCAAGTCACGTAGTGAAATATATAAAGAAGCAAGAAATGCCCAAAAAGAAGTCTTTGTTCAATATTTAAAAAATAGAAGTGAATATTTTGATAAAGATAATGAATTTGATGTTGTACGAAGTGATGTTTTAAAAGAACCAAGCGAAGATGTTCTCGATGCTGAAATTTTGCGACTTGAAATAATTAGAGGAAATGCACAACAGTTTCTTTATACTAATGAAAATTCAGAAAAAGATGAATTGTTTGAATTGATAAGAGGTTATGCAGAAGCCAATTTTGCAGCAAAAATGCTTGAAGAATTCAAACCTAAAAAAGAAAATTTATGTGAATCTGAGAAAAAATACTTTTCTTACATGAATCAATTAGGCAAATTTTGGCATGAAAGATTAAAAAAAGAAGGAAAAGAAAAGTTAGAGTGGTTTGAAAAGATTCAAACAAATGAAATAGAAGCTCCAGAATGTTATAATACAGGTGGACGAGAATTTAAATTTATATTAAATATGCAACTAAGTAAGATATTATCAAATGAAATAAATAAGTTATATGAGTCTTCATATATAATATTAAATGATAAAATAATTAGCTTAGTAAGTCAATATATATTTCTCAATAATGCCGTAGAGCATAATAATATAATAGGAAAATATAATTTGAAAAGAGAAATTCCAAATATAATCTCTGAGGTTTTAATATGATGCTAACAAATGTTCACTAAAATGATTTATGCTCTGTATTTTTCCTTTAAAAAAAAACAATTAGGATTTAAAGAAGAGGGTATTTAACTAATAAATATTTTTTTAATATCTAATGTTTTTTTATCCCAAATTATAAAATCAAGACTATTATCTAACTTAAATTCAAACTTATTTTCTATATTTAAATTTTTTGCACAATTTATAGATAAAGAAGAGATAATTTCTTTAAAAGAAAAATCGGTTTCTTTTAAGATTTGTTTTATATTGTCACAAGAGAATTTGTTATTACCTGCTATTGTGCCGTCTTCTGAAAGCGCTAGACCAGTTGATGTATCTATTTTTACATTGTTCATATAAAAAATATTGTTTTTTGAATAAGCACAAGGCAATGCGTCTGATATAAAAATAATTTTGCTAAAAGGTTTTAATTTTCTAACTAAATTTAACATCTTTGGATGGACATGTTTTAAATCAGATATAATTTCAATGTATAAATTGTCATTAAATAAAGCTTCATTAGCTATTGTCATATTGCGATGGTGTATGGGAGCCATTGCATTGAATAAATGGGTAATTTGTTTAACTTTTGAATTTTTGATTTCAATTGCGCTTGCAACACTATGGCCAGAGGAACTTATAATATTATTTGCATTTAAATACTTGCACAAATCGTAATTTTTATCTAATTCACAAGCAAGTGTAACTATTTTTATTATGTCTTTATGTTGAATTTTTTTAAATTCACAAATATTTGGGGCTATAAGCAGTTGTTTAGGATGTATGCCAGCTTTTTTAGGATTAAAAAAAGGACCTTCAAGGTGAACACCTTGAATTTTTGTCGAACCGTTTTGCGGTGTTTCAATAATATTTTTAATAGTTTCAAGCTGTTTATTTATATTATCTAATTTATCTGGCAATAAAGTTGCAACAATATATGAATATCCATATTTAGCTGATTTTTTTAAAAAATATCTTATTTCCTCTTCATTTGAATTATGAAAATTTACATCAAAACCTCCATGGATATGCTGGTCAATAAATGATGGCGTAATATACATATTTTTTGCATCAATTACATTGAGTTTTATATTTTCGATGTTAAAATAGTCTTCAACATAATTAATAGCTATTAGTTTATTATTATAAAATAACAAATCAGCTTTTTTAAAGCATGGTAAATTGTTATCAACAAAAAATACTTGACCGTTTAAAAAAGCTGTATAATTATTTAAAATGCTATAATCGTTTATATGAACAGGCTTAATATTTTTACAAATATCAAATATTTTTTTCATATAATAATTATAGCACTTTAATTCAAAACAATATATTAATTATTTATTTTTTACATTAGGATTTGTTTGTGTTTGCTTTTGAACATTTTGACCTTTTTTGTCAATATTAGCAAGAGCTTTCTTAGCGGTTTCACTAACTTTTATATCCTTATCATTAACAGCTGCTTTTAATATTGGTTTGATAACAGGATTGAATTCCGGTTTTGCAACAAAAAATAAAGCTTCAATAGCTGTAGTCCTTAAAACAGGATTTGGGTTTGTTTTTAATACATTGATTACACTATCCATGCCGGGTAAATCACGCATTTCAAGTTCAACTTTTTCACTTGAAGTTTTATTGTTTTTATCAAATTCATTAATTAAAATGCCATCAAGTAAAGCAATTGTATAAATAGCAAACTGTTTATTACGTTCACTCATTTCCATTGGTGAACTTTGAGATGCTATTTTCATTTGTTCATCTGAAATTTTCTTACCATCCATAACTTCTTTACGAAGTTTTATTTGTTCAGGTGTAGGACCTGCTAATTTTCTTGAATCTTGTTTTAGTATATCAGTTAATGCTTTAACAATTGGAGGGTTTAAAAATTGTTTTGCTATATTGGGATTTTCTTCACAAATGAATGCAATTGTTGCAAGTCCGATTGTCTGTTCTTTTAAATCTTTTGAATTTAATGTTTTTACAACTTCGTCAGTATTAAATATAGGCTCGGCATCGTTTTTTGTTTCGGGTAATTTAGAATTTTCAATTGTCTTATTTGATTGTTTTACTTTTTCATTTGCCCCAAAAGCTAGTTTTTGTTTGTCGACATTTTGATGATTTAATGGGTTATGAGCTTCAAATGATTCATTAAGCGATGGTTCAGAATTATTTTGAGTTTCTGTTGAATCGCCTTCTAAGTAATAAATTGGTGGTTCATCAACATAAGAAGATATGTTTTCAGCAGGTTCTTCAATAATCGGTTCATTGTCAACATAAGACGATATATTTTCAATGGGTTCTTCTTCAATAACTGGTTCTTTAACAACAGGAATTTCTTTTTGTTTAATTTCAAAAGGAGGTGTAAGTGTTGCTTTATTTGGAGCTTTTGTATCATACACACTTGCTGAAGGGTAATCATAAAGTTTTTTGTTAACTTCGTTGTCGCATGTTTTTATCTCGGGTTGATGAATATCTATTTTTACAGCGTTATATTGACCGCTATTTTGTCCCCACGCCGGTCCTTGCATACAATTTGCACATCCAAACGGTACCTTTAAAGCCATTTTTGTTCCTCCTTTGGAAATTATTTTCTAATAAATTTTCTATATACTCTTATAAGGCACCTAAAAATATTTTTTGCTATTTATTGGCGAAATGTTAAAAAATTGTTACATTTAAAATTAAAAGTACAAGGCTTTGGATTCTAAAAAATATTTTTTATTATAAAATTCAAGATCATAAATTGTTATTAATTCTTCAGTATTTAAATCTTTTATATCAATTATTTTCATTTCTTCATTTGATGTTATGTAACTATTAAAAAAATTATTTGTTTCATTTTTTTGTAGATTGGTTTCATTTGTTATTATTTTATTTATTTCGTATGTAATATTTTTTACATTAACAGTGTCACTTATATCAGGGGTAGTAATATCATCTTCATGACAAATTGTTAATATTTTCTTTGCTTTAATAAAATTACTCTTTATGTTAAAACTACCGGAACCTCGTTTCCCAAGGATATTTGTATTGCCATTAGTTGACTCGATATATGCATTTTCATCAATGATAAGTTGTCCAACTCCGTTATTTGTAATATTTAAATTGTTATTAGCTAATACTGTTCCTTGAAGATGGACTGCTCCACTATCTTTATAATAATATCCGTTATAAATATTAATATTATTTGAATTTAATATTCCATTATTATCAAGAAATATTTTTGACGAACTGCTGTTAAGTATATTAATAGCGTTTTTTGTATAAATATTACTTGATATAAATATTTCAGGAGAATACTTATGAATATTTAAAGAATTAAAATTATTAATTGTGAAATTATTTGCAATTAGAGTATTTGAGTCAATGCTTATTGATTTTGGAGAGTCATGGGTTATTAACACGTCACCATCATTTAAAATGACTTTACCGTTTATTTGGAGAGAGTTGGATAGTTCTGACATTTTATGTTTGTATCCTCTTGAATGATTTTTAAATTACCTTTGTTTATATTTATAATTGAATTAGATTGGATATGAGTTTTTCCATTTTTTTTATTTATATTAAAATTGCCATTATCAAAAATTGTAACTTCATTCCTAATAACAAGTGAACTCTTTGAATCATTATCTATATTTATATTATTTTTTACAAGTATGGGGCCGCTTAATATTATTTCGTTATTTGATTCTATATTAAAATCTTTACCGCATGCTATTTTACCTTGTATATTTACATTATCTTTTGAAACAATGGTTATTTTACCATTTGACGATGAAAATGTATAATTATTTGATAACCCTTTGGCATTTCCGGTGTTTATAATATCAGAAATTCGAAGATTTGCAGCACTCCGTGCTTGAGAAGCTATGTTTTTAGTTGCAATATCATTTTGTGTAGGTATAGTTGTATTCTCTTTGGGATTGAATCCTGTGAGAATAACTGAATTTTCTCCTGTTGTTAAAGATTTACCATATAAATTTACATCTTCCAATGCAAGAATTTTACCATTAATAGTGATAGGGTGTGCCATATGTGTTTTAAATGAATCAATATTGTTTTCTAACGAAGAATCAACCATGTTGCTTAATTCATTAATATCGGGAAGCTTATTAGTTGTATAAACATTTAAACTTCCAACGTTTATAACTCCTGATGCTCCAACTGTAAAACCACCTTTTGTTATAAAAATAGCGTTACCATTATAAAAATTTCCGTTTTTAACTGTATTTAATACGCCATTTATTGTAACAGGGTTATTAACAATATTAACAAATTTATTCATATTGTTTTGAAATTCAAGATTAACGATATGATTTTCATCTAGTGTAAAGTTTGAATATTGTCTAAATCCTGTTGTTCCACTTGAACTAAAATGACTTGGAGTAACATTAAAAACGTTTCCATTTTGAGTAGCACCTGATATTGTTGTGCCACAAGCAACAAGCGGAGAATGTAAAAAAAGTAAATAGATTAAAATTAAATTTACTATATTTTTCATACTTGCCTTTGTTAATATCATTACAATATTAAATTTATCGACAAATTTATGCTAAAACTTTAGTAAAAATTTAATTTTTTTATATAATATTTACAAATATTTACAAATCAGGTCGTAAAATTTTTGCACCTTCAAGATAAATATGTTTTATTTCTTCCTGGGATTTTTCTGTATTTATAATAATTAAAGCCCTCAAGCACATTTTTAAGCTATTTTGAATATTAAGTTCATTAAAACATAAAAGAGGCACAAAATCGAATTTTAATTCATCACGAACAAATTTAGCTGGATAAGCAGCATTTAAATCATTTGTCATTGTAAAAATACAATGTGAAATGTCAGATATTTTTATATTATTCTTTTCTATCATTTTAGAAATTAAGGATATAGTGGCATATTTAATATCTTCAATTGTATTGTTTTTAACTGTTATAGCCCCACGAACACCACGGGTTAAAATATTATAATTATTAATTATCATTAGTTATAAAATCTCCGACTTTAAGCCGTGCACCATTAACCCAACAGCAGGCATCCATTTCATTTTTACCTTCAGGTTTAATTTTTTTTAAAGTTATTGCATTGTCTTTTGTAGTTATTGTGACACCATCTTTGGATATATTAGTTATTTCACCGGGTTTTCTTTCCACGCTCATTTGAGTGGGTATGGCGCAAATAACTTTTATTTTTTTATTATTAAAACAAAAATAAGCATTACCGCAGCAATCAAAAGCTCGAACTTTATTATAAAATTCAGTTGTATTTTTATTAAAATCTAAAATCATATCATCTTTTGAACACTTATTTGCATATGAAATTAAATTTTTATCATCACTTTGTTTTTTGGGAGTGATTGTTTTGTTGTATAATCCTTTTATTGTTTTATAAAGTATAAAAGGTGCCTTATCGGAAATTTTTTGAGATAAAGCTAATAATCCCATATTCTCATCAATTTTAATTTCTTCATTTATGCAAATATCACCTTCATCAAGGCCCAACGTTGTTATCATTGTTGTTATACCAGTTATTTTATCCCCATTTAAAATAGCCCTTTGTATAGGATTTGCCCCTCTATATTTTGGAAGTAATGAGGCATGCAAATTTATTGTTCCATATTTGGGAATATCCAAAACTTCCTGCGATAATATTTGACCAAAAGCAAATGTTATAAAGAAATCAATATTTGATGCTTTTAATACTTCTATAATTTCTCTGTCTTTACGAATACAATCTGTTTGAAGAA
The DNA here is from genome assembly GCA_900553845.1 of uncultured bacterium. Classification (GTDB taxonomy): domain Bacteria; phylum Cyanobacteriota; class Vampirovibrionia; order Gastranaerophilales; family Gastranaerophilaceae; genus UMGS1477. Next base: position 10,197 of record USEW01000010.1, on the reverse strand, counting down.
CTTTTAGATTATTCTTTATAGCAGCACTTTTAACACAAGGTGCACATATCTTATAACCACGACCCTGAGGTTTATCGTTTGTGGTAACAACATAAACCATATTTATATCATTAAAATTAATTAATTTATTTAAAGCATTAACGGCAATTTGCGGGGTGCCAAAATAAACAACGTTAATCATCTTTTTATTTAAGACTCCTCATTTTGATTTTCTTTTTTTGCTTGTTGTTTTTGTATTTCATCTTCAAGTTCGTCTTCTTTTATAAGTTTGTCAACGCATATTGGCGGTAGGTTATTTTCTTTTAAAATGTTATCAGCTTCAAATCGGTTTCGGCAGTGGTCAATAAAAAGTATGCCATCAAGATGGTCAAATTCATGCTGTATAGCTCTGGCAAGAAGTTCACCTTCTTTAGCTTCTAATACAAACGATTTTCCTTTTTGATTAAGTGCTTTAACAACAACGTCTTTGTAACGACGAACGTTTGTATATGCTTTTGGAAAACTTAAGCAACCTTCATAACTATTTACAGCTCCTGATTTTTTAATAATTTTGGGATTAATAAAAACCATCGGGTTAAGTTTTTCGTTATTTCCATTTGAAACATCAATAACAAAAACTCTTAAATTTACGCCAATTTGTGGAGCTGCAAGGCCTACACCGTTTTGAGCATACATGGTATCAAGCAAATCTTCGCATAAAATTTGTATTTTACGTGAAACTTTAGCCACTTCTTTACTTTTTTGTCTTAAAATATCATCACCATATTGCAAAACTTTTTTTATAGCCATATAAAAAACATCCTATATCTAATTAATTTAAACCTTCTTCATTATTTTCGTTATTTTGAGTGTTTTTGACACGTGCAAGAAAACTAAGTAACAGCATAAACACGGAAAAAGCAACTGCGTATAAAAAATATTTCATAAATGAAGCATTAACAATAATTACAGCTAGTGTACCCATTGCTATTGCAACTAACACAAGTATTAAAACAGTTTTATTTTGTGAAAATCCTGCTTTTAACAATTTATGATGTATATGCTCAGCATCGGCAATAAAAGGAGATGTGCCTTTTAATATACGGCGTAGAGACGAAAATGTTATATCAATTATTGGAACAGCAAGAACAAATAAAGGTACAATCATTGATAAAGCTGCTGTTTTCATTACACCTGTTATTGATAAAGTTGCAAGCAAAAAACCACCAAACAAAGCACCGCTATCACCCATAAATATTTTAGCCGGATTAAAATTATAAGTTAAAAAAGCAAGCATGGAGCCTGCTAAAATAAAAGCTATTAAAGCACTTATGGGGCTTGATGGAACCATAGTAACGGCTATTAATCCTAATGTAACGGAACTAACTGTGATAATTGAGCCGGCTAAACCGTCAACACCATCAATAAAGTTAACAGCATTGCTTATTCCAACAATCCATAACATTGTTACAATATATGAAAAGAATAAATTTAAAGTTACTGGGTCGCCAAACGGGTTGAAAATTGAATCAATGCGAATGCCAAGTAAGAATACTATTGTAGCTATTGCAATTTGAATAAATAATTTAAATTTTGCTTTTAAACAATATACATCGTCGACAAGCCCTAAAAGAAACATTAAACTGCTTCCAAGCAATATACCTGAAAGTAAAGAACCATATGGATAATAACTCAGTACAACAAGAAGAAGGAATGTAAGCATTGTTGATAGCCATATTGCAATACCACCAAGTCTTGATATTGGATGAGAATGAATTTTTCTTTCACCTGGCATGTCAACTAAGTTATTTTTTCGTGAAAAGTAAATTACAAAAGGCACAACAAATACACCTAAAAGGTATGAAATTATTGCGCCTATTATATGTGCTTCATTTAATTGAATTATTGTCATAATATAATTTTAATACAAAGGATATTTATTTAAAAGTGTTTTTACCTCAAGTTTTAAATTATCTAATTTGCTTTCATCATCACTGTTTTTAACAGCTTGTGCAATAATTTCACCTAAAACTTTCATATCATCTTCTTTAAATCCCCGTGTTGTAACAGCTGCCACACCAAGACGAACACCGCTTGTTACAAAAGGACTTTGAGGGTCATTTGGAACAGTATTTTTATTTGCAGTTATGTTTATTTTTTCAAGAACATTTGCTATATCTTTTCCTGTTTTATTTAGTTTTGTTAAATTTAATGTCATCAAATGATTTTCTGTCATGCCGCCAACAATATCCATGCCGTTGTCAATTAGTGATTGACATAAAGCTTTTGAATTTTTAATTATATTGTTTGCATATACTTTAAAATCATCAGACAATGCTTCCTTTAATGCAACGGCTTTAGCAGCTATAATATGTTCTAAAGGACCACCTTGAACACCTGGGAAAACTGCTTTATCTATACCCTGAGCATGTTCGGCTTTACACATAATTATTCCGCCTCTTGGTCCTCTAAGAGTTTTATGTGTAGTTGTTGTGACAAAATCAGCATAAGGCACAGGACTTGGATGATATCCTGTTGCAACAAGTGCAGCAATATGCGCAATATCAGCCATAAGGAGAGCATTAACACTTTTTGCTATTTTTGAAAAACGTTCAAAATCAATAATTTTAGAATAGTTGCTGGCGCCACAAATGATAAGTTTTGGTTTATGTTCTTTCGCAAGCGCTTCAATTTTGTCATAGTCAATTTCACCGTTTTCGTTAACACCATAACTTACTATATTAAAATATAAACCAGAAAAATTAACAGGCGAACCATGCGTTAAATGACCTCCATTTGATAAATCCATACCCATAACAGTATCACCAGGTTTTAATGCATATAAAAATACAGCCATATTTGCTTGTGCACCGCTATGAGGTTGAACATTGGCATGCTCGGCTTGAAAAAGTTTTTTTGCTCTATTAATAGCAATCTCTTCTATTTTATCAACAACATCACAACCATTATAAAAACGTTTATATGGCTTTCCTTCGGCATATTTATTTGTCAAAATACTTCCACATGCTTCCATAACTGCACATGATGTAAAATTTTCACTTGCAATAAGTTCAATTGTATTTTGCTGGCGAAGAAGTTCTTCGTTTATTAAATTATAAATTTCATTATCCGTTTGTTTTAATGTATCTAAAATAGGCATTATTATTACTCCTTATTAAATTAAATAACTATATAATTATAACATGTTTAAAATATAAATAAATAAAAATTATTGCAAAAATTTTACAATGATCATATTTTTATTAAAAATTGATTGACAAATTCTCTTTAACGTTGTAGTATTAATCAAAACTTATTTATGAAACCAGGGAGAAAAAGGGAGACTAGGTTTATGAATTACACACATGGAAGTCTTGAAAACCATATTATGAATGTGGTTTGGGCTTTGGAAGAAGACAATCAGGATGTTAATATCTGCGTTAACACTGTATTGGAAAAAATGAACGGGAATGGTTCAACACGTGCTTATACGACTGTAAAGACTGTTATGGATCGTTTGGTTAACAAAGAACTATTAACACGATACAAAATCGGTAAAAAGTTCTGTTACAAATCAACATCCTCTCGTATGCAGATGGGTAAATTGGCAATTCAGAAATTAGCCAGTCAATATTTCCGTAATGATTTGGGTTCTTTGGCTAAAACAGTTGAAAAAGAATTCAATCAAGCTTTATAATAATTAATATTTTGTTTGTTCAAAAAAATAATGTTGAAAAAAGACATTATAGAAGCTAGAAAAGATGTCGGACGTCTTATAATAAAAGTTCTGACAGGTCAATTATGTGTTAAAAACGCACTGTTGTTGTTCCCAAAAGGAATTAATGATCCTTCAATAAAATGTGCTTGGCATGCAATATGTCATTTTGAAGCAGATGAAGATTTGCGTAGAGATGATTTATTATATCGAGATGAACAGGATAACTACTTAGAAATGCTTTCCAACATTTTATGCAAAGGTGAATCTATTCCGTCTGATATTTTAGCTGATTATAAAGATTATTATGAAGATGCAAATTTACCTATTTCAAATGGTCTAAAAGGATTCTTTCAAAGTATTTTGAGATTCTTAAATGTCAAGTGATTTTATTGCTTGACATTTTTTATATTTTTTTATACCATATATACCTGTGGGGGGTGGGGTGTTGGAGCGAAGAGTAAAGAATAAAGAAGAGAATATGAAAAAGAAGAAATTAATAGTTAATTATACCCTTAGGTTATAGGTATGCAAGGTAAAAAAAGGAGAAAAAAATGAAAAAATTATTTACAACTTTATGTTTATTTTCAATGTTTGCATTAACAGTTGGTGCATCATTTGCTTCTGATAGTGAATGTACAAAATGTGATTGTGCTAAAAAGTGTGATTGCGAATGTCATAAAGTTATTAAAAAAAGTGATTGTAACTGTGATTGTGATTGTTGTAAAAGTGGAGATTGTAAATGTAAAGAACAAAACTGTGAATGTTTAAATAATGACGATTGCAGTAGTCATAAGTGTGATTGTAAAAAGATGAAGAAAGTTAAAAAATCTAAATAGATTTTAATTGCCAGAATAATGTAAAGCACTCTTTTCTTTAAGAGTGCTTTTATGTTATTATTTTTTTGTGATATAGGGATTTTTTATTGATGCATGATGATAAACAAATTAAAATTTTATTAAAAACAGCCCGTGGACAAATTGATGGCATGTTAAAAATGATAGATGAAAATCGTGATTGTATTGATGTATCGACTCAACTTATGGCAACTCAGTCAATTCTTAAAAAAATCAATTTATTAATTTTGTCAAATCATTTAAATCATTGTATTCGTGAAACTTTTGAGAATGAAAATGACTTTCAAAAGCAAAATAAAATTGATGAAATTATTGGAATATTAAATAAACTTTTGAAATAAAAAAACCTCTTTAAGCTAATATGAATAAAGAGGTTTTTTATTTGTATTAATTGTTTTTCTAGTTTAATTTTCTTCTTTGTACTCTTTTATTCTCATACCGTAAAAAGATCTCCATACGAAGAACAAGGCAACAATGAAGAAGAATACAGCTACATAAGGTGCAATGTTTTGGAATTTAGCTGAAATTGCAATTTCCATAGCAAGTAAACCAAATAGAGTTGTAAATTTAATAATAGGGTTCATTGCAACAGATGAGGTATCTTTGAAAGGGTCACCAACAGTGTCACCAACAACTGTAGCGTCATGAAGCTGAGTGCCTTTAACTTTCAAATCTACTTCAACTATTTTTTTTGCATTATCCCAGCAACCGCCAGCATTAGCCATAAATACAGCCTGGAACAGTCCAAATACTGCAATAGCAATTAAATAACTAATAAATAAAGAAATAGCATCCGCTGTTTTTATAGGCGATGAGAAAAATGCAAAAGCTAAAGCAAAAGAAAATAAAGCAATAAATATATTAAACATACCACTTTGAGCGTATTGTGTGCATATTTTAACTACTTCTTTTGAATTTTCAATACTTGCTTTTCCACCTTCTTTATTTAAATCAATATGTTCTTTAATATATTTAACAGCACGATGGGCACCTGTTGTAACGGCTTGCATTGAACTTCCTGTAAACCAGTAAATAACTGCACCGCCTAAGATAAATCCAATAAGTGTATATGGATTTAATAAGTTCAAAATTGATTCAGGTTTTAGTGATAATGTATTTTGTATTAATAAAATAAGTGAGAAAATCATTGTAGTTGCTCCAACAACAGCCGTTGCAATAAGAACAGGTTTTGAAGTTGCTTTAAATGTATTTCCGGCGCCATCATTTTCTTCAAGTAATGTTTTGGCACTTTCAAAATCAGGCTTAAATCCATATTCTTCTTCAATTTTTGACGCAATATTTTCTTCTTCCTCAATTAATGAAAGTTCGTAAACGCTTTGAGCATTGTCTGTAACCGGTCCATAGCTGTCAACAGCAATGGTAATTGGTCCCATACCAAGAAAACCAAATGCAACCAAACCAAAAGCAAAGATTGAAGCATAGATCATCATTTCATTTGGTATTGCAAGGCTTGCAAAATAAGCTATAACCATTAATACTACAATAATTAATCCAATCCAAAATGAACTAAAGTTACCTGAGACAAGACCTGAAAGAATTGTTAATGAAGAACCCCCTTCACGTGAAGCATTAACAACTTCAACTGTATGGCAAGCTTTTGTTGATGTAAACATTTTTGTAAATTCTGGTATTAGTGAAGCTCCAAGTGTTCCACAACTAATAATGGTTGATAATACCCACCATAAATTAGGTCCTAAATCTTTAATTAATGCATAACTTACCCCAAAAGTCATAATAATTGACAATATTGATGTTAACCATATTAAAGAAGTCAATGGTTTTTCAAAATCCATTGTTTTAGCTTCTTTATATTTAATATTAGTAAAGAATTCATTAATCTTATAAGAAACAACCGAGGTTATAATCATAAGAAATCTCATTGTAAATATCCACGTTAATAACGGGATTTGATATTGAGGTTGAACGGCAAGCAGAATAAAACTTACAAGAGCAACACCTGTAACACCATAAGTTTCAAATCCGTCAGCAGTAGGTCCGATACTGTCACCAGCATTATCACCTGTACAATCAGCAATTACGCCAGGGTTTCTCGGGTCATCTTCCTTAATATTAAATTCAATTTTCATTAAATCAGAACCAATATCAGCGATTTTTGTAAAAATCCCTCCAGCAACACGCAAAGCACTAGCACCTAATGATTCACCAATAGCAAAACCTATAAAACAAGCACCGGCTAAGTTACCTGGAACAAAAAGTAAAATAGTAAGCATTAATATAAGCTCAACACTTACAAGTAAAACACCAATACTCATACCTACATTTAATGGTATATTCATTACGTCAAGCGGTTTGCCTTTTAGTGACGCAAAAGCAGTTCTTGCATTTGCAAGCGTATTCATACGAATGCCGTACCATGCAACACCATATGAACCTAAAATACCGATAACAGACCACAATAAAATTGTTACAACGCCCATTATTCCCATACCTTGAAGGACACCAAAGTAAAATGCTATACAAATTGCAATAAAAAATTCAAGCAAAAACAAAAATTTACCTTGTTGAATAAGATAAGTTTTACAAGTTTCAAAAATCAAATTGCCAACGTTTAACATTAAAGGATGAGCTTTTATGTTTTTAACTTTAACAAATTCAATTAAACCATAAATAAGTCCTAAAAAGCTAATACCAATACCAACTAAAAGCAAGTTAAAGCTTTGAGCGTGGTTTGAAAAATCAGGTACAACCAAATCTGCTTCACCTGCAAATGCACAACAGCCTGATAAAAACATTGTAGCAAAAGCGGACAAAACAAAATGGCTAAAATTCTTTTTTAAATCCATTTTTTTTCCTCTATCTTCCTATTTTCAATAATACATTCAAATTATAATGTTTTTTTGTAAAACAATCAATACATATAAATAATGAGAATTTAGTCTTAAAAATTTACAAAATGTAACATAAAACGAAAATTAATATATTTTTGATAAAATATAAATTATGATAAAAAACTTAATTGAAGTAAAGAAAAGTTTGAAAGAAATAAAAAAGGGACTGCGCGGGGTTACTGAACGTGTAGCCTTGCTATTAATTATTGGTGTATGGATGTTTTTGGATATATTTCAAAATAGACTATCAAGTTTTTATGCGGTATTAAGTCTTTTAATAATCATGACTTTATATGCTATTTACATGCAGATTGCATATAAATATAGAAAACGCAAAGCGCGAAAAAAACCTGTTTCTATAAATGAAGAATATAAACCATTTGTTACAATAATGATTCCCTGCCATAATGAGCAAAATGTAATTAAAAATACAGTCGAGAATGTTTTAAAACTTAAATACCCTAATTATGAAGTAATAGTTATTGATGACAGAAGCGATGATGAAACAGCCGCTGTTTTAATTGAATTAGAAAAAAAATATGAGAATGTAAAAATATTAATTCGTGAAAAAGATGCATTTCCTGGCAAATCAATTGTATTAAATGAAGCTGTAAAGTACGCAAAAGGTGAAGCAATTCTTGTATTTGATGCTGATGCATACGTTGAGGATGAATTTCTTTGCAAGCTTGTACCATTTTTGGAACCTGACGATATAGGAGCAGTTCAAGCGAGGAAAGTAATAATTAATCGTGAAGAAAACTTTTTAACAAGATGTCAGGATAATGAATATGCTCTTGATACTCATTTCCAGGTTGGACGAGATGCTGTTAAAGGTGCTGTTGAGCTTCGTGGTAATGGTGAATTGATAAAAAGAAAAGCATTGGAAGATATAGATGGTTGGAATAACTTTACAATTACAGATGATTTGGATATGTCAACAAGACTCCAAATAAAGGGTTGGGATATTCGTTTTTGTCCTAATATTTGTGTTTATGAAGAAGGTATTACAACTGTTAAGGCTTTATATAGACAGCGCAGACGATGGGTTGAGGGAGCTATTCGGAGGTATCTGGAAAATATACGCCCGATTTTATTCTCAAAAGATATGTCGATTAGAACAGGTGTTGATTTAATTGCATATTTAACTGAAGTTATTATGCCATTTATGGCAATATCAGAATTTTTGCTTCAAATGGGTAGAAGCTTGCTAAATTATTCAAATACGTTTCCTGCTTCAATTATATTGGGCGGTGTAATTTGTGTATTTTATATGATAGGAATAACATATAGTATTCGTCATTATAATAATTTAAGCCGTATTGAGACATTTAAACAGGGTCTTCAAACAAGTGTTTATTTTATTGCTGTTTGGTTTCCTTTAGTGTTATTTATTGTTTTTAAAATTATATTTGGTAAAAAAACTATGGAGTGGGGCAAAACTTCTCATGGTATTAATAGAAAATTTGTAGAAGATATAAATAATATAAATAGTAAAGAAGTTATAAGTTTAAGAGAGGAATAGAAATATATGGATTTTGTAACATTAACAATAAATTTTTTGAAGATGTTAAGCAGTTTTGTTGGAAGTTATGGGTTTGGCATTATCATTTTAACTATAATAATCCGTCTTGCATTGTGGCCATTGGGGGTGTCACAACAACGTTCAATGAGAATGATGCAAACACTACAACCAAAATTAAAAGCACTTCAAGATAGATACAAATCAGACCCTCAAATGCTTCAAAGAAAAATGATGGAGTTTTATAAAGACCACAAATTTAATCCAATGGCAGGCTGCTTACCTATGTTGATTCAACTTCCTATATTTATTCTTTTATATTCAGCATTAATGAGCCCTCAGTTTATACAAATGGCGGGCGATTCAAAATTTTTGTTTATAAATAGACTTGATGCAACACTTCGTGGCAATGCTGGAGTGCCTTATGATGGAAGTTTTGCTTCTTCAAAAAATGCTTATTTTAATACAGGTAAAACAGCCACTGTTTATTTATATGGCAATAATAAATTAGATGATGTAAAATTTAACTCAAAAAAGGCGTTGAAAGTTCAAGGTGATATAATACCTGGTGAATCAATTGATTTTAAAATAAGTTTGGATGAATTAGATTTAAAATACTCCCAACTTGAAAAGGTACAAAAAATTGAAACTATAATAACTGATTCAACTACTCGTGAAGTTGAAAAAGTCACATTTACAAGGGATGGTGACATTTTAAAAGCCCAAGTGCCAACGATTGTTTTAAAAACTAATTTCCATATGGACGTATTGATTTTAATTATTATCTTTGGTTTAACTATGTATATTTCACAAAAAATAATGATGGCATCAAATAAAAATCAAAAGCTTGACCCGCAGCAGGAAGCTATTCAAAAATCAATGGGGACAATGATGCCGATTATGTTGACTGCAACATTTGTTTTTATTCCAATACCGGCTGGTGTGTTGCTTTATTTAATTTCAAGTAATATAATTCAGGTTATTCAAACAATGATGATTAATAAACAGATAGATTGTGAAGAAGCGTCAAAAAAAGCATCAAAAACAAATGGTAGCGTTACAAATGTTATTGATGGAGATTTTAAAGAATAAAAATTCTTAATATAAAGGAGAACGCTTTTAATAATTAAAGCGTTCTTCTTTTTTTAATTTATTTTTGTTGTTCAGTTGTTGATTTAAGCGCTAATGCATTTTGGGCTAGTACTTGAGTTTTATACGATTCATCTTTTGTTGTGTTGTCTTGTGAAGCTTTATTTT